>PXSU01000014.1 GCA_003022745.1 Halobacteriales archaeon SW_9_67_25 | reverse complement strand
GAGACGCTGGCGAAATCCAGCGGCGGCACGGTCGTCAAGCAGAACCGCGACGAGGCCTCGCCCTACGCCGCGATGCAGATGGCCGAGGAAGTCGCCGAGAACGTCCAGGCACAGGGTATCGAAGGTGTCCACGTCCGCGTTCGTGGGCCCGGGGGCAACCAGCAGCAGAACCCCGGTCCGGGCGCCCAGGCGACAATCCGGGCACTGGCGCGGGCCGGCCTGGAAATCGGTCGCATCGAGGACGTCACCCCCATCCCGCACGACGGGACACGGGGCCCGAAGAACGCAGGGTTCTGATTATGGAGGAGTACGACGTCCAGTTCGTCGACAGGGACGACCGCGAAGCGCGCTTCGTGGTCCGACCCATCTCGCCGGCCTTCGCCAACGGCATCCGCCGCGCGATGATCGCGGACGTGCCCACCTTCAGCATCGACACCGTCCGCTTCATCGAGAACTCCAGCGTGATGTTCGACGAGCAGATCGGGCTCAGACTGGGGCTGGTCCCGTTGACGACGCCGCTCGACGATTTCGAGGTCGGCGACACGGTGACGCTCTCGCTGGATGTCGACGGGCCCGACACCGCCTACTCGGGTGACATCGTGTCCAGCGACACGATGGTCGAACCCGCCGACAAGAACGTCCCGGTCATCGACCTGAAGGAGGGCCAGCGCCTCGAAATCGAGGCCGACGCCGTCCTCAATGCGGGCCGGGAACACGCCAAACACCAGGGAGGAGTCGCCGTCGGGTATCGCCACCTCCAGCGCGTCGAGGTGGTCGGCGACCGGGCAGAGTTCGCCGACGACGACCCAGACATCCTGCGCGGGGTCATCGAAGACGACGGCGACCCGGTCCCGACGGAGGCGTTCGACCACGACCTCACGAACCGCTACCCCGGCAAGGAGGTGACCGTCGAGGACGTCCCGAACGCCTTCGTGTTCGACGTCGAGACGGACGGTTCGGTCACCGTCGACGACCTGGTGGTTCGGGCCGTCGACACCATCGAACGCCGTGCGAGCGAACTGCGAGAGGCAGTCCAGCTATGAGCGGCGGATGTCCCCGCGGACGGTCGGTCGCCCCCGAACCGGAGAGCACCGACAACCCGACACCGCACGCGGTCCCGGCGCCGTCGGAGAGCGACGGGTGCCGGACCGAAAGCGGTTTGAGGGGACACACGCTACCGACAGACGCGAGCAGGGATAGCCAAGTCAGGCCAACGGCGCAGCGTTCAGGGCGCTGTCCCGTAGGGGTCCGCAGGTTCAAATCCTGCTCCCTGCACTTTTCAGGAGGACCGACATGAGCAAGACGAATCCGAGACTGAACAGTCTCATCGCCGACCTGAAGTCGGCTGCCCGAAACGCCGGCGGCGACGTCTGGGGAGACGTGGCCGAACGCCTGGAGAAACCGCGGCGGACGCACGCCGAGGTGAATCTGGGGCGCATCGAGCGCTACGCCAGGGAAGACGAGACCGTCGTCGTGCCCGGCAAGGTGCTCGGCAGCGGCCAGCTCCGCAAGGAGGTAACCGTCGCCGCCGTCGACTTCTCGGGCACCGCAGAGACGAAAATCGACCAGGTCGGCGAGACTGTCCGACTCGAACAGGCACTCGAAGACAACCCCGAGGGCGCGAACGTGCGGGTGATCCGATGAGCGTCGCCGAGTTCGACGCCGACACGGTCGTCGATGCCCGCGACTGCATCCTCGGCCGCGTGGCCTCACAGGTCGCCGAACGGGCGCTGGACGGCGAGCGGATCGCCGTCGTCAACGCCGAACGAGCGGTCGTCACCGGCCGCGAGGACGACGTCATCGAGACGTTCCAGGCCCGCCGGGAACAGGGCTCGGACCGGGGACCGATGTACCCCAAGCGGCCAGACCGCATCCTCAAGCGGTCGATCCGGGGCATGCTCCCCTACAAGCGGCCCCGCGGTCGGGAGGCCTTCGAGGACGTCCGCGTCTACGTGGGCAACCCCTACGACGACGAGACGGTCATCTTCGAGGACGCCTCGCTGGACCGGCTCTCGACGATCAAGTTCGTCTCGCTGGGCGAGATCAGCGACTCACTCGGAGCCAGCAAAACATGGTAACGAACACATCAGGCAAGAAGAAGACGGCGATCGCACGGGCGACCATCCACGACGGCCAGGGACGGGTTCGAGTGAACTCCCGGCCGGTCGAACTGGTCGAACCGGAGTTGGCGCGGCTGAAGATGCTCGAACCGTTCCGCATCGGCGGCGAGGACCTCCGGGACGGGGTCGACATCGACGTCACCATCGAGGGTGGCGGCGTCATGGGCCAGGCCGACGCGGCCCGGACCGCCATCGCGCGCGGACTGGTCGAGCACACGAGTGACGCCGAACTCCGGGACGCCTTCATGGAGTTCGACCGCTCGCTGCTGGTCAACGACGTCCGCCAGTCCGAATCCAAGAAGTGGGGCGGCCCCGGCGCACGGGCCCGCTACCAGAAGTCCTACCGGTGATACCATGATGGTCCCAGTCCGGTGTTTCACCTGTGGCAACGTGGTCGGCGAACACTGGGAGGAGTTCAAGGCCCGGACCCGGGAGGCCGACGACCCCGAAAACCCCGAGAACGTCCTGGACGACCTGGGCGTCGAACGGCACTGCTGTCGGCGGATGCTCGTCTCGCACAAGGACCTGGTCGACATCGTGGCGCCCTATCAATGAGCATGGCCGGGACAGACAACCGCTACGAGAAGGCACGCATCATCGGCGCGCGGGCCCTGCAGGTCGCCTACGGGGCGCCCGTGCTCGTCGACACCGAGCAGACCCAGCCCATACTCATCGCCGCCGAGGAGTACGACGCCGGCGTCCTCCCCTTTACCGTCCGCCGGGGTGACGGCGAGTGACGCTGGTCACGGACGTCGCCCTCCGGCGGGTACTCGACTCGCGCGGTAACGCCACCGTCGAGGCAGACGTCCACACGGAAAGCGGCGGTTTCGGCCGGGCGAAGGCGCCCTCCGGGGCCTCCACTGGCGAGTACGAGGCCATCGAACTGCCCGTCGAACAGGCCATCGCCCGGGCACGCGAGGAGGCAGTCCCGCGCCTGGTCGGCGAAGTGTACGCCGGCGACCAGCGAGCGGTCGACGCGGCGCTGCACGCCGCCGACGGGACCGACGACTTCTCACAGATCGGCGCCAACAGCGCAGTCGCGGTCTCGATGGCCGCCGCGAAGGCAGGCGCCGACGTGGCTGGCCTGCCGCTCTTCCAGCACCTGGGCGGGACGTTCCGCGGGAACACGTTTCCAGTGCCGCTGGGCAACGTCATCGGCGGCGGCGAACACGCTGCCGAGGCGACGGCCATCCAGGAGTTTCTGGCGGCGCCGGTCGGCGCACCCAGCGTCCAGGAGGCCGTCTTCGCGAACGCGGCCGTCCACGAGACGGCGGCCGACATCCTGGCCGAGCGCGGCGCCGCCTGCGGCAAGGGCGACGAGGGCGCCTGGGCGCCACCTATCGACGATTCGGAGGCCTTCGAGGTGATGGCCGAGGCCGTCGAGGCCGTCTCCGACGAGGTCGGCTTCGATATCCGCTTCGGGCTCGACATGGCCGGGGCCGAACTCTACGACGAGGAATCGGGGGGCTACGTCTACGGCGACCGCGTTCGCGACACGGACGAACAGATCGAGTACGTCGCAGGCCTCGTCGACGAGTACGGGCTGGCCTATGTGGAGGACCCCCTCGACGAGGACGACTACGCGGGCTTTGCCCGCCTGACGGAGCGGGTGGGCGAGCAGACGCTACTCTGTGGCGACGACCTGTTCGTCACGAACGTCTCGCGCCTGAAGCGTGGCATCGAGGAGAATGCGGGGAACAGCATCCTCGTCAAGCCCAACCAGATCGGGACGCTCTCGGACGCGGTCGACGCGGTCGAGATGGCAATCGCGGCCGGGTACGACCCGGTCATCTCCCACCGGAGCGGCGAGACAGAGGATACGACCATCGCACACCTCGCCGTCGGGACCGACGCCCCCTACATCAAGACGGGGACGGTCGGCGGCGAGCGCACGGCGAAGCTGAACGAACTCATCAGGATCGAACACAACGCGTAATGCTACCCACGACTGACGCTGTGGGCGTTCCCCCGGTGGGGTTTCGGCCCACGACTCGACATCTCGCAGGCGGGTTGTACGCCACCCACAGTCCCATGGAGGGGCGACTGCCCCTACTCCAGTATGGAGCAGTTGGTGGAGTGGCTCACACCGCTTTCATTCGCGGTGAGCCTCGGGCGCGTCACCTCGGGAGTGAGCAGGGGATTTCTCACCCGGCGAAAGCCGGTGCAGCACCAGATGCATCCTGCCTTGATGGGCAGGTTCGGAACGTCCCTCCTGTCACCGATGGGAGCGGCATCCGTCGACGGCTCCCGCGTTCGGGGCCGGATTACAGCGGCCCGTGCGAGCGGGCCAGTTTGGACCACTCACACTATCATGACACACGCACTCATGCACACTAAACGTACCGACTCAAAACCGTCGACCGGCCAGAGCGCGGTGGCTGGTAGCGCATCCGACACGCGTGCTTCCACCCGTTCACGGGTGGGTTTCCGCGCTACTCAACTATGAGCGGCAACGACGACGAAGGCCTCGACGCGTCGGACACGGACGTCGACCCGGAGCCAGCCGGCGAGGCTGGCGCCGTGGTCGAAACCGGGGACGTCGCGGAGGCCACGACCGAGGAACCGCCCGCCGACGCCGCGGAGGCCGAGGCCGAAACTGAAGGACCGGACCTGGACGAGGACGTCATGCCCGACGAGGAGGCGGACCTCCTCATCCCGGTCGACGACTACCTGGGGGCCGGCGTCCACATCGGCACCCAGCAAAAGACCACGGACATGGAGCGGTTCATCCACCGCGTCCGGACCGACGGGCTGTACGTCCTGGACGTCTCGATGACCGACCGGCGAATCCGGACGGCCGCGGACTTCCTGGCCAACTACGACCCCGAGCAGATGCTCGTGGCCTCCTCGCGCCAGTACGGCCGCTTCCCGGCCGAGAAGTTCGCCGAGGCGGTCGGCGCGCGCGCCCGGACCGGCCGCTTCATCCCGGGCACCCTGACCAACCCCAAGTACGACGGCTACATCGAACCCGACGTGGTCGTCGTGACCGACCCCATCGGTGACTCCCAGGCCGTCAAGGAGGCCATCACGGTCGGCATCCCAGTCATCGCGATGTGTGACTCGAACAACACCACCGCGGCCTCGGCACCCTCGCGGAGGAGCAGCTCGACGGTGTCCACTAGCCCGTCAGACTCGCTGACACCCACGTACTCCCGGTCCATCAC
>PXSU01000013.1 GCA_003022745.1 Halobacteriales archaeon SW_9_67_25 | reverse complement strand
GGCCGCGCACAGGACAAGGAGGACCTGATGGAACGCCTGCGCGACCTGGGCTACATGTAGCACGGGGTCGGTCCGACAGCGAGCGAACCGGACTACCGCGCGGATTCGAGTCCCTCGATGGCGCCGGGATTCTCGATGCTGGAGAGGTCCCCCAGTTCTTCGCCGGTGTGGACACCCTGGATGATGCGCCGGACGATCTTTCCGCTCTGTGTCTTGGGAAACTCCTCGACGAACAGCACCTCGCGGGGCCGGAACGGCTTGCCCAGTTCCGTGCCGACCTGTTCGCGGAGTTCCTCTCCGAGTTCCTCGCTTTCCTCGTAGCCCGCGTTCAGGATGACGTAGGCGACGACAGCGGTCCCGGTGGTGTCGTCGGGGGCACCGATCGCTGCGGCGGCGTTGACGGCCTCGTGTTCGATGAGCGCGCTCTCGACTTCGGCGGGGCCGACCTTCCGGCCGGCGACGTTGAGCACGTCGTCCGAGCGCCCGTGGAGGAACCAGAAGCCGTCGTCGTCTTTCTGTGCCCAGTCGCCGTGGTCCCACGTGTCCTCGAAGCGCGACCAGTACTCTTCGAGGTAGCGTTCGTCACCGCTCCAGAGCGACCGCGTCATCGACGGACAGGACGATTTCGCGACCAGGTACCCTTGCTCGTGGTCGTCGGCGACCGACTGCCCGGCCGGGTCGACGATGTCGATGTCCATCCCCAGCGCGGGCCCCCCCAGCGTCCCCGGCTTCAGCGAGTGGATGGGGAGGGGCTGGAGGAAACACCCGAAGATTTCGGTGCCCCCGGAGATGTTCATGATCGGCGCTTCGCCCCGCCCCACCTTCTCGTGGAACCACAGCCAGGACTCGGGGTCCCAGGGTTCGCCCGTCGAGCCGAGCAGCCGGAGCGACGAGAGGTCGTGGCCCGCAAGCCACTCCTCGCCCTCCTTCTGGAGTGTGCGGATCGCAGTGGGGGAGATGCCGAAGACGGTGATGCCGTGGCGGTCGATCATCTCCCAGAAGCGGTCCGGCTCCGGATGGTCGGGGGCACCCTCGTACATGAAAACGGTCCCGCCGAAGGCGTGGTTCCCGATGAGCGTCCAGGGCCCCATCATCCAGCCGATGTCGGACACCCAGAAGAAGCGGTCCGAGGGCTGGTGGTCGAACGCGAAGTAAATCTCCTTTGCCGGCTGGAGGAGTCCGCCGGCGTGGGAGTGGACGATGCCCTTCGGCTTTCCGGTCGTTCCCGAGGAGTACAGCAGCATCGACTCCTGGCCGGAGGGGAGAGACTTCGTCTCGTAGCTGTCGGGCTGTGTCTCGACGGCGTCGTTCCACCACTCGTCGCGCCCGTCCGTCCAGGGGATGTCCTCCGCCGTCGAGCCCAGGCGGTCGTAGACGACGGTGTGCTTGACGTGGCCGGCCTCCCCGATCGCCTCGTCCGCAGCGGCCTTCAGACGGATCTCCGAGCCCCGCCGGTAGAACCCATCGCCCGTGAACAGCACAGAACACTCGGCGTCGGCGATGCGCGTGGCGGTGGCGTCGACGCCAAAGCCCGAGAAGATCGGCACCGCGATGGCGCCGACCTTGAAACAGCCATAGAGGATAGAGATCACTTCGGGGATCATCGGCATGTACAGGCCGACGGTATCGCCTGTCCCGATGCCCCGCTCTTCCAGCGCGTTGGCGACTTCGTTCGTCTGGCGGTGGAGTTCGTGGTACGTGATCTCCCGCACCTCGCCGGGTTCGCCCTCCCAGATGCAGGCCACCCGGTTGCGGTTCGGCGAGTCCGGCCGGGCGTGGCGGTCCACCGTGTTGTGGGCGATGTTGAGCCGCCCCCCGACGTACCAGTCGGTGAACTGTGGGCCGTCGGTCGCGTCCCTGACCCGGTCGTAGTCCTCGTCGAACTCCAGGCCGAGGTGGTCGACGACCGCATCCCAGAACCAGTCCAGCCCCGACGCCGCTACCCCGTCGATCTCGCGGACTGTCCGTTTGTGGAGCGTCTCGAAGTCGTCGATGCCGTACGCCTGCATGAACTCGTAGACGTTGCTCCCCTCGACGAACGCCTCGTCGGGTTCGTAGACGACCTCGTCCGTTCCCTCGGGTGGCTGGGACATGCTCGTTCGGACCAACGTCGACCCGCACCAAAGTATCAATCGCTCTCGGCGGCGTTGTGCACGCGCTCGGGCGTCCCGGCGGCCTCTTCGGACAGCGGCCTCCACTCGATGTCGGACTCGTAGCGCAGCGCCCGGTGGTCGCGCTGTGGGTCGACCACCGTCAGCGAGAGCCAGCCGTTGTCCAGGAGGTCGGTCAGCTGTTCGTGCTCCGAGAGAACTCCGTCGACGCACTCGACCGGCGCGTGGACGACCACCGAGAGCCGGAGCGGCAGGTGGTAGAGTTCGTCGTCGGCACTCATCAGCGACTGGAGCGGGAGTCCGGTCTGGAGGTCGCCGCCGTTGCCCTGGTAGACGCCGACGTTCCCTACGGGATTGTGGGTCACCTTCGAGCCGCTGCCGTAGACTGCGTTGTCGACCGTTGCGAAGTAGTACTGGGTGTTGATCCACTGGGTGACGACCATCGGGCCGAGCATGATCGCTTCCAGGGCGTCGCCATCCGGGTCGGTGTGCCAGTCGTAGGAGTGCAGGAACGAGCGGCCGTCCAGGTCCAGTCCCGCGGTCAGCGACCGCGGACCGATGACGAAGGCCGCGTTGCCGGCCAGCCCCCACTCGGGGCGGGTCTGTGCCCAGTCCGAGGCGCGGCGTTCGGTCTCGCGGAGGCCACTGTCGGGGTCGGCGCCCATGTCACCGGCGCGTTCCGCCGTGGCGCCGGCACGGGCAGTCGCGAGGTCCGCCCGGAGTTGTTCGATGTCCTCCGCGTGGCTCTCGGGCACGTTTCCGGCGTACAGTTCGACCTCGTCGGTCGTCGTGTTGTGCTGGCCGGCGACGAAGACGGTGTCCTCGGGGACATCGATGCCACGCTCGCGGAGTTTCTCCCTGACCGCCTCGTCGTTGCAGATGGCCGCGAGGACGCGGGCGTTCGGACCGCCGGGGTTTCCGGCACAGGCCCCACAGTCCAGGCTCGAATCGTAGGGGTTGTTGGCCGTCTGGCTGGCGTGTCCGGCGAAGACCACGATGCGGGCGAACTTCTCCCAGCCCATGAGGTCGAAGGCGGTCGCGGCGTATTCGACCCGTTCCTCGAGCGTGAGGCCGGCGGGGAGTTCGTGGTCCGCCTCCTCGTCCGCGTCGAACGCTGGGTCGCAGAACTCGTGGACGTCGGGGACGCTGTCGTCTGCGAATCCGAGGATGTCGTGGACCCGTCCCGGCAGGAGCGTCCGGGCGGTCAGGGCAGTCCCGTACCCGGCGCCAGCACCCTCGACGAAGTTGAACGCCGTCGCCGCGTTCGACTTCAGGCTCTCGATAGCGTCCTTGCCAGCTTCGAGGGTCGCGTGCCACCGGTCGTACTCGTTTTGTTCGTCTGCCCCTTCCGCCGGCCGGTCCTCGATGCGGTGTTCGGCGTCGAGAATCGGCGGGCAGGCGTCGACGGTCACGTCGGCGTCGTAGCCGACGTAGCGAATGGGAATCCCGAAGAAGCCGGCGAAGCCGTGGGTCTCGTAGTCGCCGGCGGCCTCGACGTACCGGCGGATGATCTCCGAACGGGTGTCGATACAGAAGACCAACTGGGCGTCCGTGCGCTCGGCGGCGGTCCCGGTGGCCACCTCGCTCGCGTCGGTTACCGCCTCGACCAGTTCCGAGCGGTAGGTCGCCTCCCACGCGCGCAACCAGACCTCGGCGAGCGGAACGTCTCCGTGTCCTGTGCTCGATTCGGTACCGCCGCCGTCCGCCGCCTCCGAGGGGGCGACAGGTGCGTCGAACAGGTCCGCGAGCACCAGCCGGACCGCCAGATAGCCCGCGAGCGTGATCGGATACGCCGACTGCCAGTCGTCGTTCTCGTCGATACGACGCTTGATAAAGCCGGTCCAGCCCGGGAGTGCCGCCAGGTGGAACTCGAAGATATCGCGCCACCGGCCGACGGGACACTCCTCCAGGCAGTCCTGGATCGTCTCGACCGGTTGCTCGGGGAGGTCGGCCACCCTCTCCACGCCCGGAATCTCGCCGTCGTGTGGGGCGACAGTCCGGAACGCCTCGTAGAACCCGGATTCGCGGTCGGGCATCTCCCAGTGGGCCTGCCCCTGGTCGAGGAAGACCCCGAGCCACTTCGTCAGGATGGCGTCGACCCGCTCGGTCGCGGGCGCAGCCGCGTCGGTCGTCTCGGCAGACGCTCCCGTGGCCATCCGGTGGAGAGACGTTTCGGGTTCGAGGTCGTAGCCGTTGGCGCTCAGGTGGCTCTCGAGGACGGCCGGGTCGACCCGCCCGGTTTCCCAGGCAGCCCGAAACACGTCTGCGCCCGGGTAGCCGTTTCCACCGAGCAACCCTTCGGCCTCGGCGACGGCCTCGTGGAAGGGCTGGTCCTCGAAGCCAGCCAGTGGGTTGGCTGTCACGAACGAGTGCAGTGGCCAGGCGGGTCCGACCGCCTCGGCTGCCGATTCGATGCTGTCTTCGATCGCAACGTCAGTGCTCATTGTACTCCTCCGTGGACGTCAGCAGAGTTCCCGCTGGGGCGTAGGTCGTGTTCACCAGTGCGACGTACAGCCGGGTGCTGTACCGATAGGCGCCACTCTCGATCGCGAGGTACGCGACGACGAACGCCACGGCCACGAGCCCGTGGACCACCGTCAGTTCCGCCGGCCCTCCGACCGCGGGAAGGCCGGCCAGCAAGCCTGCGACGACGTTGAAGAACGCGGCGTAGATGGCGAGGGCCGGAATCGCGACCAGCGGGACCGCACCGTAGCGAACCGCTGTCGGGACCGAGGCCGCCGCGACCACCTCGCGTGCGGCGTGCATTACCGTCAGTACCACGAGCAGCGTGAGCAGGAGGCCGCTGTCGAGTCCGGTTCCCTTGCCGGTCAGCGCCACGAAGACGCCACCCCCGGCCAGCGCCGTGAGACCGATCACGGCGACGCCGAGCGGTCCTGGCACCTCCCGCGGTGCCGATTCGGCGGGGCTCTCGTGGGCGACCTGGCCACCCGAGGCGAGGAAGTGATAGGCCTTGTAGAAGCCGTGCAGCACGAGGTGCGTGATAGCGGCACCGAAAAAGCCCAGCCCGGCCTGCATGAGCATAAAGCCCATCTGTCCGACAGTCGAGCAACCCAGCTGGCCTTTGACGTCCGACTGGACGCTTTTCAGGAGCTTGCCACCGAGCGCGCTCGCCGCCCCGACGAGCAGGACTGCAAGCATGACGCGAGAGTCGACAGTCGCCACAGGGGCAAAGCGCACGAGCAGTATTCCGCCGGCGTTGACGAATCCCGCGTGCATCAGCGCCGAGGCCGGCGTGGGTGCCGTCATCGACGCGAGCAGCCACGAGTGAAACGGGAGCAGTGCAGACTGTATCATCGCCGCAAGGAGGAGTGCTCCGGCAGCGAACAGGACTGGCACCGAGGGACTGGCGCCGAGAGCCGACGCCATACCGCCAATCGTCGTCGCGCCGGTGTCCCACCACAGCGTCCCGAGAGCCAGGCCGACCAGCGCGCTACTGGCGAGAAAGTACCGCCGTGCGAACGCTGCCGCGGTTCTGGCCTGTGGCCAGCCCCGGATGGCACCGATCAGTTCGGCCATCACGAGCCCCATGGCCAGCCAGGCGAGGCCGAACAGGACGGCGCTATCGGCGGCGACCAGGGCCATCACGACGAGTGTGAACGCGAACACGCCGCCGAAAAAGCGGTCGACGTACCGGCTCCCTGCCATGTAGCGCCGCGAGTAGCTGTGGACGATTCCGCTGAAGAAGGTGACCGTCGCCCACATCACGACTGTGAGGCCATCCACGGCCACGACTCCCGGGAAGGCCCACGACCAGCCACTGACCAGGTGACCGACGAGAGCGACGAGACTCCCTGCCCACAGGGACCACACCACTCGCGTGAGCAGCAACGGCACGCGCGATTCAGCGCCTCCCGGGGAGGGCAACTCTCCGACTGTCTTTCCGCGTTCGTGTCCTGACATCGTTCGCTGTGTCGGCGACCCACGCTCGAACGGATGGCCGCCTCTACTCGCGTACTAAGAACGTTACGTGTATTAAGTTTATTTATTTTACCGAATCGTTCGCTAATATGGTATTATAGAACATTACATTCGCGATGTCGCGCTCGGCGGGCCCGGAGCCGGACGGGGCGGTCGATCCATCCGGGGTGGCGATCATCACAGCAGATCAAATAGAAAATCATATTCGTAACAGTAGTCGTTACGTGGGTATGGAAGAGTTGGAGGGAACCATACTGGCCGGGGAGTCCTTCGAGCCAGTCCGCGGGCGCGTCGTCGTCGAGGGTGGTTCCATCGCGGCCGTCGAGGAGGCGGAGACAGCATCAGGAGACATCATCCTGCCGGCGTTCGTCAACGCCCACACGCACCTCGGCGATTCGGTAGCGAAGGAGGCCGCCGTCGGGCTCTCGCTGGACGAGGCGGTCGCACCGCCGGACAGCCTGAAACACCGGCGACTGGCGGCTGCCGACCGCTCCGAACTCGTGACAGCGATGCGCCGGACGCTCCGGTTCATGCACCGGACCGGGACGGTCTCCCACCTGGACTTCCGCGAGTCGGGGATGGATGGGGCACGCGCACTCCGCGAGGCTGGAGAGACGGTCGCCGTCGACCCGTTCATCTTCGGCAGTGGGGACGAGGCTGTCCTGGATGTGGCCGACGGCTACGGTGCGAGCGGCGCGAACGACGACGACTTCAGGGCCGAGCGTGCCGCCGCCCGGGAGCGTGGTGTTCCCTTCGCGATTCACGCCGGCGAACCCGACGCGACCGACATCCACCCTGCACTCGACCTCGAACCGGACCTGCTCGTCCACATGGTTCACGCGGGGCGCGAACACCTGAAGCGCGTGGCAGACCAGGCCGTCCCGGTCGCCGTGTGCCCGCGCGCGAACGAAATACTGGGCGTCGGCCGGCCGCCGGTACGGGACCTGCTCGATCAGACGACTGTCGCCCTGGGGACGGACAACGTCATGCTGAATCCGCCCTCGATGCTGCGGGAGATGGCGTGGACGGCCAAACGCTTCGACGTGACTGCCCGGGAAGTGCTCCGGATGGCGACGGTCAACGGCGCCGAGGCAGTCGGTCTCGACTGTGGCCTGATCGAGCCCGGTCGACGGGCGGCGCTGGTCGTCATCGACGGGGAGTCGGACAACCTGGCGGGCGTCGAAGACCCGGTCCGGGCTGTCGTCCGGCGCGCGACCGCGCTCGATGTCGACCGGGTCGTCCGTTAGGACTCCTCCTGTCTCTCGGGGTGGAAACCGCCGAACGGCGTCGTCTCGTGGCTCCGGACGAGCACTTCGTCGGCGACGGTCAGTCCCATCCCGAGCAGCTCCTGTGCGACGGGCGTGATTTCGCTGTCGGACTCGCCGACGGCCGTCACGAGGAGGTTCTGCTCGCCCGTGACCAGTTCCTGGACCGACACGACGCCGTCGATGGCCAGTATCTCCGGTAGCAGGTCGCCGCGTTCCGGGATCACAGCGGTACAGTAGAGCAACATCCGGAGCGGGTAGCCCGACCGCTGGTAGTTCACTTCGGCTGTGTACCCCTTGAGGACTCCGTCGGATTCGAGGCGCTGGATGCGCTTGCGGACCGTGCTGTCGGCCATCCCGGTGCGCTCCGCGATATCCCCGGAGGACATCCGGGCGTCCTCCTGTAGCGCGTACAGGATGGCCTCGTCCACCTCGTCGACGTTCTCGTGTACCATACTCGACGTGTGTGAGGGAGCCACTTTATACCGGTGGACGCAAGCAATGAGCCTCCGACGACGGCAGACGCCCGCAGCCGGCCCACAGCGGCAGTATGCTTTTGCCGACCGGGGCGTAACTGCGTGATATGTACGTCCGGGACGCCCGCAACCGCGACGAGGTCTGGCTACTCGACCACATCGAGGCGATGGGCTTAGACGAGACGGCGTTTCGCTCCCGTGACTACGTCATCGCGGTCGACGAGGAAGAGAACGAACGGGCGGGATTTGGCCGGATACGGATACACAGGACCGACGACGGCGAGGTCTGTGAACTGACGAGTATCGGCGTCCTCGAGGAGTGGCGTGACCAGGGTGTGGGCGCCCACGTCGTCGAGCGCCTAGTCAAGACCGCGGGCGACGAGGGGTTCGAGGAGGTGTACGCGCTGACCGGCGCGCCGGAGTACCTCCGACAGTTCGGCTTCGAACGGATAGAGGTATCCCGCCTCCCCGACCGACTGCAGACGCGGCTCAGCACCAAACAGGAGTCACTCGCACCCGATGCCGTGCCGATGTGCGTCGATCCGACCCGGTTCCACGTACCCACGCGACTGCGCGAGGCATTCAAGCGTGCCCGTGCCCGCGACGAGGAAGACCAGGAACCCCAGGAGGGTCCCGAGGACTTCGGCATCGACCCCGAGGAGGCGACCTACAAATACGATACCGGATGATAGCTGCACGAACCGCGGCGGTGAGGCAGGAAAACGGGCGTCCGTCGAACAGCCGATGAGCCGGGGCCGCACGAAGGGTTAAGGCCGCCGGTCCACTGGAGGGAGGTATGTTCGAGCAAGCGGACCTGGAGGAGATCCGCTCCGCGAAGGAAGCTTGGGAGGAGGAGACGCTCGAACCCGTCCTCGACCGCTTCGGCGAGCGCAGGGAGACGTTCACCACCGACACCGGCGGTCAGGACGTACAGCGTCTCTACACCCCCGAGGACATCGACGACTTCGACTACGAGGAGGACCTGGGCTACCCCGGCGAGGAACCCTACACCCGCGGCGTCTACCCGACGATGTACCGCGGTCGCCTGTGGACGATGCGCCAGTACGCCGGCATGGGCACGGCCGCCGAGACCAACGAGCGCTTCCAGTACCTCCTGGACGAGGGCCAGACCGGGCTGTCGATGGCCTTCGACCTCCCGACGCAGATGGGCCACGACTCCGACGACCCGATGGCCGCCGGTGAAGTCGGCAAGACCGGCGTCGCCATCGACTCGCTTCGGGACATGGAACGGGTCTTCGAGGGTATCCCCCTCGACGAAGTCTCGACGAGCATGACCATCAACGCACCCGC
>PXSU01000012.1 GCA_003022745.1 Halobacteriales archaeon SW_9_67_25 | reverse complement strand
CGCCGCCGATGACCGTGTTCTGGACCGTGTTGGGCTTCAGGACGAGCGTGTAGATGACGCTATAAAAGAGGATGGCCGAGAGACCGAGCGCGGCAGAGACCCGCGACACCGGGAGCGAGACGGCGGGCAGCCGGTTCACGACCGGCAACCCTTCCCCGAGGAATCCGACTGCAGTGGCCAGGACGGTCGCCGGGAAGAGGGCGGCTCCGAGAAAGGAGAGGGCGGCTGCACCGATGCCGGCGACCCACGCGAACCCGTACACGCGGGCGAGGTAGACGTGGAAGCTCGTCGACAGTCCCGCCCCACGGTACCGCTGTCTGTCGCGCTCATGGGCCGGGCTGTCGGCGTGCCGGGAGAACAGCGCGTACAGGCCCCGGTCGAGTGGCCCGAGTCGTGTGGCGTCCGCGTGCCCGTCAGTCATCCCCTGCCCCTCGCTTTTCCTCCGGGTCCGTCGCCTGCCGAGTCAGCCGCTCGACCGTCGCGGCCTCGTCGGTTTCGAGGTCTGCCAGGAGGTCGTACAGCGTCCCGAAGTCGTCGATCCCTTCGCTGACGAAATACTCGACGTAGCGGTGCTTGCGGTGGAATTCGTCCTCGACAGCTCCGACAGATCGGTCGGTCAGCGCGGCCACCCGATCAAAGGTGTGCAGGCGCCAGTCGTGGGCGTCACCACCATCCTCTTGCTGGCCGTCGGACCCGCCCTCGAGTTCGGGGTGGTCGTGGTCGAACGCGAACTCGCCGTCCGGGCGGCGCCACGCGATACTGTTCCAGTAGACCGCGGTTCCCCCCTTGTGGATGACGCCACACCGCTCCTCCCGGTCCAGGTCCTGAAACGTCGACTCGTCGAGTAACTCGATCACCTCTCCCACGTACCGCTCGCCGTCGACGTGTCGCGGGAAGACGACCAGGTCGAGTTCCCGCAGCAGATACGGAGGCAGCCCCTGCTCGACGACCCGGTTGACCAGCGACTCGATGTCCGCGGCGTGTGTCGTGCCGACGAGACCGTGGCCGGTGTTCAGCGTCTCGGCAAACGTCTCGAAACTCTCGGCGGTGTTGACCTCGGCGATGATCTCGACATCCGGATTGAGGTAGTTACACTGGGTCATCAGGTCGGCCATCGAGACGCGTTTGTGGTCGGTCTCGTGGTTGCGGGTGGTCAGCGAGACACCCGTCTCGTGGGGCAGGCGCACTTCCCGGCTCCCCTCGTCGATGCTGATCGGGCGGTCGCTGAACGGGATGAACGGCATGTGGGCGTTCATCAGCGTTGTCTTCCCCACCCCGGTCGGTCCGGAGAAGAGCACGACGCCGTGGTGTTCGTAGACCAGCCACAGCAACGCGACCAGTTCGGTCGACAGGCTCCCGTTCCGGACGAGGTCGGTCGGCGTCATCACGTCGGCTGCCTGCTTGCGGATCGAGATGTGCGGGCCGTCCTCGCTGACCGTCGGGAGTGCCACGGCACAGCGGATCTTCTCGCCTGCCTCGCGTGCGACGCCGTCGTCCGTGGTGGCCTCTGCGAGCGTTAGGTTCACCTTCGCACTCGGCGTGCTCGCGTTGAGTTCTGTCCCGTCTGCCGCGGCCAGTTGCGTGACGACGTTGACGAACGGCTGTTCCTCCTCGAAGACGAGGTTCGTCGGTACGCGCCCGTCGTGGCCGGTCTCGGGCCGGGGGACGACTTTGACGCGCTCGCCGACGCGGTTCGCCTCGATGTCCTCCAGCATCGGGTCGCGGATCGGAACCGTCAGCTGGCCGTAGCCGACGTAGTCGCGCAACACGTAGTAGACCAGGTCCGACAGGCGGTCGTCCGCGTAGCGGCGGCCCACCGGCGGGACGGCCAGTTCGTACTCGGCGAGGGCCGTACGGAGCCGGTAGGAGACGGCGTCCAGCCAGGCTCGCGTGTTGCGTCCCCGGAGCCGCCGTGAGAGCAACTCCTCTGCACGCTCGCGAACGAACGCCGTCTGGTCTTCGATGAACTCGTCGATGCCGACCTCCCAGAGCCGCTCCTTGCACTCCGCGAGGAGCTGTTCGTCCCCCGGCAACAGGTCGGGCTCGCGGACCGCGTACTTCGTCGTGAAGGGGTCGTTGCCGAGCAGGTTCTCCCGGTAGAGGACCACGGGTATCTCGAACTCGTAGAAGTCAACGGTATGACGTTCGATCCGTTCGCTGGCGAACCGCTCGATGAACTGCGGGTCCAGCGGGAGGTCCGTCGCCGCTGGTGCGTAGTCGCTGGTGTGGACGACGACACCGCCCTCGTCGGCGTCGGCGACGTCGATCGCGTCGTCGAGCGCGTACGGCGTCAGCGCGCCCAGACAGGCCAGCGCGGCCAGCGCGTGGTAGTCGAGCCGACGCCGGGCGGCGTGTGAGCACTCGACCAGCCGGTCGATGACCCGCTCGTGTTTCGGGCCGAACCCTGCCTCCATCACCTCCACGGCACCCTCTCGCGTGCGCGGGCGGTCGAGGTGTGCGTCGGCGAAATACGACTCGACGCGGTCCAGCGCGTCCCTGTCTCTCGCGGTCAGCGGGGGCTCCCGTACCTCGTAAGTGAACTCCGTTCCTCGACGGGCAATCGTCACCACGACACCCGGGTAGACCTCGTACTGTTCCTGGACGTCCGGTGCGTACCACGCCTCGGGATCGTCCGGCGGCAACGGCGGCGGTACCGTCCCCTCCGCCCCTGCGTCCCCCGGCACGTCTGCGAGTTCGGGCCTCGCGTCGACCATGCCCGTGGCTGGTCGCGCCCTCCGACATAAATGTAATCCAGTAATGCAGTATAGATAATGGGAATGGCACCACAGTACCGGTTGGCCTCGGGCCAGTCACCGGGGCGCCGCGTGACCCTTCTCGAAAAAATCGCGCACCCGCAACCGTGGCCGACCCGTGCGGGTACGGTGGCCAGACTGGGTGTCGACTACTCGATCCACTTCGAACGTCGGACGTCGAAACTGCCACAAACAGGGCACGTGTGGTGTTGCACCTCGAGCGGCGTCTCGCAGGCGAGACACACGTATGGCGGACGCTTCCCATCGCCGTCTATGACACCTGACATCTCCTTTGCCCTGTTCAGGACACCCATCGGGACCACACGTCCACGCACGACCCGCGTCGATAAAAAAGAGGCTGATAGTTTACGCCATTTTTTCCCGGTGATGTCTTGCGGTTTCGTGCCTTTGCCCCGTTCCGGGCGTCCGCGCTTGCCCAACGATACGGGCCATTCCCCTTCGCGCGCGTCGCACACCCGGACGAGAGTCCCTGTTCAGGGATGCTACCGTCGTCGATTCGCCGGCAGTCCTGCCCGGAACCGGCCAGAATGATAGAATACGTATACTTTCTGTGCCGTGCCTGCTCGACGACGAAGTGTTTGCAACAGTGTAATTGTCCAGCACATACCTATACGAATATAAATGAATCATGTTATATCTGTTATAAATATAATATATACGCGCGGTTCGGGGTGGTGGCGCCGGCCGGTTCAGGGTGCCGTCAACCGGACGAGAACGTCGTCGGTTTTCCGGGGGAACTTCCCGCGCGCGCGACCGTCACGGTTGGACGTGATGGCGTACAGCGTCCCGTCCGGGCTCTGGGCGACGTGGCGGACGCGACCGAGTTCGTCCTGCAGGAAGCGGTGTGCGGTCGCGGTGTAGGCCGGGTGCAGCCAGTCGGCGTCGTACCGCTGTGCGCCCTCCCCGAGCAGGGGGAGATCACCGACCGCTGGCGTGATAGTGACGACCCAGACCGACTGGCTGATCAGGCCGCCGACGACGAGCCTGTTTTGCCACGCCGGAATGTCTTCCGCGGTGTACACCGTCGCGCCCGTCGGGGCCCAGCCCGTTCCGGGACCGGTGTTGACCAGCGGTGGAACGAACTCCTCGTGTGCCGTGTACGACTCCCACTGGTCGTCGTCGGGCCCCCCGCGTGCGACGTTCCAGCCGTAGTTGCCTCCCGGCAACAGGACGTTCACCTCGTCGCGGTTGGTCGGGCCGTGCTCGGTCACGACGGGAACGCCGCTTGGCAGCCAGTCGATCCCCTGGGGATTGCGGTGGCCGTAGGTGAACACCCGCGGGTCCCCACCCAGGTCCGGGTTGTCCGGC
Source organism: Halobacteriales archaeon SW_9_67_25 (assembly GCA_003022745.1). Taxonomy (GTDB): domain Archaea; phylum Halobacteriota; class Halobacteria; order Halobacteriales; family Haloarculaceae; genus SW-9-67-25. Next base: position 1,982 of record PXSU01000012.1, on the reverse strand, counting down.
GCCGGCTCGCCCTCGAGAGTGATCCGCAGTACCTTCCCGCCGAGAAACGACGGGTCCCGGGCCCGGTCGGGCGCGCCGGCGTCGCCGGTCGTGACCCAGAGGTTTCCGTCGGGTCCCACGCGCAGGCGTCCGCCGTTGTGGAAATTGTTCGCCGGAATCCCGTCGACGAGCGTCTCTTCGGTCCCAGCCGGGTCGTCGGCACCGACATCCATCCTGACTACGCGGTTTTTTGCGCCCCCATTGGTCGCAGTGTAGTAGACGTAGACGTACTCCTGGTCGGGGAACGCGGGATGGACTGCGATCCCGAGCGTCCCGCCCTCGCCGCCCTCGACCCACCACGGTTCCTCTTCGCTGCCGGGTTCCAGGGCCCCGGCGTCGACGGCGGCCCGTGGACGGGCGACTTCGGACACTTCGCCGGAGTCGAACGACACGATCCGCCCCGTACGCTCGGTCAGGTACAGCGTGCCATCCCCGGTAAACGACATATCCCAGGGGATCTCGAGATTCTCGATCAGCGTCTCGACCCGGAGGTCGACCTGGGGGGAGACACTCGGGGCCTCCCAGTCCGGGTCGGCCGACGGCGTCGGGTGGTCGTATCCGCCGTCGGTCCCGTCGACAGGTGCCGTGGCCGTGCCGTCGCTGCCGCCGGTACCATCACCGACGTCGGTCCCGTCGGCACTGCTGGTGCCACCGCCAGGCGAGGTACATCCCGCAACGGTTGCGACCCCGACTGCCGCGAGAAACCGCCGGCGCCGGAGCCGAGGGCGACATTGATCGCGTGTCATACGCCAATCACAGGACAGTCGCGAGTAAAGCATGTCGGTCCCGTGTCCGCTGTGCGACAGTGACTGCTGTCCCGAATTCTCGTCTCGACCGCGTTACGTCGCGCGCTCGCGATCTTGCCTCGTTCGACGGTTCGGGATGGGGCTTCACTGCTCACGTGCGGTTCGCGGAAAACCAGTCCGCCCTCCCCGATTTGAACGGGGGGCAAGCCGATCTACAGTCGGCTGCTCTACCAGTCTGAGCTAAGGGCGGTCACCGGGAGTAGGACGGCTGTCGGACTTAACGATTGTCATTCGCCACGATACTGGCGTGCCGTCCGCCGGATGACATTCCCGCGGCGGACGGTCGTCAGACGCCTGGCAAGATTGATATACTGTGGGTGACAACCTGTATGACAGGCCGGATGAGCAAAATAACGTTCCGCGCCGACGACGACCTCATCAGGCGACTCGAAGAGTTCGACGCCTCCAAGAGCGAGGTCATGCGCGAGGCGCTCCGTGAGTACCTGGGGGAGGCCTCGACAGCGGGATCGACGACACCGACCAAGGGGGAGAGTCTCGACGACCTCGTCGCCGAGCGCGTGGACGCGATCATCGCCGACCGCTTCGAGACGATGTTTACGCCCCGTCAGCCACAGGACGTCAACGTAAACATATCGCTTGATGGTGATTCCCGACCCTCGTCGGACGCTGAGAGGGACGCCGTAAACGTCGAATCGGACACGTCAGACGCGACAGCCGAGAGTGTGTCACGCGCGGCCGGTGAGCGTATGACGGACGACGGGGCCGATGAAAACGCGTCTGCAAACGAACGTAACACGTGCTCGCAGTGTGGCGAGAACCTGTCGCAGTCCCACGTTTACTGTCCAAACTGTGGAGAGAAGTCCGCCCACCGCGTGTTCTGTGAGTGCGGTGACGAACTCCGCTCGGACTGGGCGTTCTGTCCCAGCTGCGGTCGGCGCACCCCTGCAGCCGACGTTTTGGATCAACCATGAAGTGCCGTAAACGCGGCTCTCAGGCCGTTTACAGGCGAAAACACAGATGTGTCTTACGTTGGCCGTAACTTTTATTATCCCATGGTCTGTGTGTACGTCTGCGTAAGACGGTCGTCAGACGCCTGGCAAGATTGATATACTGTGGGTGACAACCTGTATGACAGGCCGGATGAGCAAAATAACGTTCCGCGCCGACGACGACCTC
>PXSU01000011.1 GCA_003022745.1 Halobacteriales archaeon SW_9_67_25 | reverse complement strand
GCCTTCCAGATACCCCAGTATCTCGCCCTCCGTGAGGTCGCGCTCGCCGCGAAAGCGCACGCGAGCGAGTAGCCACGCCGCGCTGACTTCGCGCCAGCGGTCGCCGAACTTCGCCCTCAGCAGCGGGAGAAAGAAGTTCTCGAAGACTCCCCGGCTGGTGTGTTCGAGCAGAAAGTCCTCGATTGGAACGTCCTCGAAGTCGGTGAAGTCCTCGTACGTCCCACCCGAGGGAACCCCGCCACGAACGTCGACGCCGAGGACGAGCATCCCGAGCCGGAACTTGTCGTAAAAGGAGAGATGCGGGTACGCGAGGATCTGCCAGGCGGTGTCCATCGGGTGGACGACCCCGTCGATGTAGTAGGCGTTCTTCCCGACCTGCCACTCGATAGCGTCCTCTATGCCGAGGTCTTCGGCCAGCTCCACGATGGTCTCCTCGGATTTGGAGAGGTGGTGGTAGAACTTCTCGATGCGGTCGCCTGCGGTGGGGTAGGTGGCCGCCAGGCCGCCGAGGTCCTCGCCCGCCTCGAAGACCTGCACCTCGTGGCCGCGTTCCTGGAGGCGGTGGGCGGCCGCCAGTCCCGCGATGCCCCCGCCGACGACGCCGATCATATCGATGTCTGTTCTTCAGTGGTGGCGCGAATATGTCTTGTGACTCCCTCCGCGGCGGGCCGATAGTGCGAGGAGCGTCTGGCCTTTTTGACCCACGTTTGTGCCGCGAGTGGTGCGCGAACGGAGTGAGCGCACCCGAGCGGCAAAAAGGTGGTCCGCTACCTTTTTGCCCACACTCGCGGAACGGGAATCCATGCTGACCGTCCGGGCGCCGGCCACGAGCGCGAACCTCGGTAGCGGGTTCGACGTCTTCGGCGCCGCGCTGGAGCGCCCGGCGGACGTGGTCCGTGTCGAGAAAGCCGACCGGACGACAATCGAGGTTACCGGCGTCGGCAGCCAGTACATCCCCGAGGACCCCGAGAAGAACACGGTCGGCGCGGTCGTCGAGGCGCTGGACGCGCCGGCACACGTCCGGATCGACAAGGGCGTCCGGCCGGCCTCGGGGCTGGGCTCGTCGGCAGCCAGCGCGGCGGCAGCGGCGGTCGCGCTGAACGACCTCTACGACCGGGGGTACACCCGCGAGGAACTGGTCCCCATCGCCGCCGAGGGGGAGGCCGTCGTCTCGGGTGACGCCCACGACGACAACGTCGCGCCGGCCATCGTCGGCGGCTTTACAGTGGCGACCGACGACGGCGTCCGGAGCGTCGACGCGGACATCCCGCTGGTCGCGTGCCTGCCCGACATCGTCGTCTCGACGCGTGACGCCCGCCAGGTGGTCCCGGAGTCGGCGTCGGTCGCACAGCTGGTCGAGACAGTCGGCAACGCGGCGACATTGACCGTGGGGATGTCCAGGGACGACCCCGACCTCGTGGGGGCCGGGATGTACGAGTCGGTAGTCACACCGGCCCGCGCGAAGTTGATCGACGGCTACGCGGCCGTCCGCGAGGCGGCACTCGAGGCTGGCGCGACCGGCGTGACCATCAGCGGTGCCGGTCCCTCCGTCATTGCGGCCTGTCACGAGGGTGACCGCCGCGGTATCGGCGTGGCGATGCTCGAAGCCTTCGAGTCGGTCGGCGTCGAGGCGTGCGTGTACACGACGCGGGTGGGCGACGGCGCGACCGTCTACTGATCGTCGGACCCCGATCCGACGCCCGGTTCGTCGACGCGGGAGTCCCGGAGTCGTCGGCCGTCCTCTGCGAGCCGGAAGCCACCGGTTTCCGCACGACCCGAGAGTTCCCGCTGGGGGAACGGGATCTTGATGTCTTCCGCCTCGAATGCGTTCTTGACTCTCTGGACGACTTTGTCGACGGCCTGCCACTTCCGGGGTGGCATCGGACGGTCGATCCAGAAGCGTAGTTCGAGGACGATAGCCGAGTCGCCGAAAGACTTCCGGACGACCCTCGGGGGCGGCGACTCCGTCACCGTGTCGACCTCGTCCATCGCGTCGCGGGCGATCTCGGCGGCGCGTTCGGGGTCGGCCTCGTAATCAATGCCGACATCGAGCCGGATGCGCAGGTGTCCGCGCTCGCTGCGGTTCGTGATGGACTCGCTGTCCACGCGGTCGTTCGGGATCACGACCGTCTCGCCGTCGAAGTTCTCCAGGCGCGTATTGAAGATGGTGATGTCGGTGACGATGCCCTCGTCCTCGCCGATCTGGACCCAGTCGCCGATGGTAAAGGGGCGGGAGAACATCAGCACGAATCCGGCGATGAGCGAGCCCAGGGTTTGCCTGGCGGCCAGCCCGACGACGATGCCGAGAAAGCCGGCCCCGACCAGCAGGCCCGAGAGATTGACTCCCCAGATGGTGAGTGCGGTCGCGACCACCAGCGCGAGAAGCCCGAGGTTCCCCACCCGGAGCATGATCTCTTTCTGGTGGTCGGTGACGCGGTCGCTCCGCTCTGCAAACCGCTCGATGCTCTCTCGGAGGATGTCGGCCGCGACGTACCCCGCGAGCGCCAGCCCGAGCGTCGCCGCCACCTTCGTCAGAAGCGGCAGCGACAATCCGAGGATCCGCAACACCTCGACAGCGAGATCGACCAGACCCCAGACGACGAGCAGGGAGATGGCCGCCAGCAGGAAGAGCACGACCTGCAGCGAGCGCAACACGAGGCCACCCAGCGTCGTCGGGACGAGTTCGCCGGCCCGGTCGACGCCGTCGGAGACCCGGCCGGCGGGCAGTCGGTCCCTGACAGCGGCGTTGAGCCGTCGAACGACGAAGGGTGCGAGCAGGAGTGCCACAGCCAGCGTCACGACGAGTACGCCCGCGGTAACCGCGAGTTGTCCCTCGGTCGTGGTGAGCCGTTCCAGCAGGTCGCGGGCCTGCGACGGGACCGTGGCGTTCTGTAACACCACGCCTGCGAGAGACTGCATATCTCCGGGCAGGACCCCGGGGGACTTGTCCCTTGTCGCGGCCGTACAGCAGGTGGGGCTCGCCGGTCGGAGCCTCGAACCCACAGGCCTCGAACAACTCGTTTTCGGCGAACGTGGCGTTGGCTCGCCGGAGCGTCCAGGGGTCGTGGTCGATATCGGCGTACCTGACCGTGCCCTCCATCCCCGTCGTGTAGTAGCGGTACCGTTCGACCAGAAACCGGGCCAGGTCGTCCCGCGGGGCGCGGAAAGTCTCACCGTTGGGACCGTAGTTCGCTGCGTACGCGACCGGCCGTGCGCCGGGATGCCGGCGGCGGCTCTCGAAGAACACCTGCTCGCCCGCCTCCTCGACTGACATCCGGGCGTAGTAGTACGGCAGGTGGTGCAGCAGGCGTGCCCCGAGGACGCCCAGCAGTCCCTCGGCGTCGAGGCTGAAGAAGTAGACGCCGGGCTCGCCGTCACAGGTCACGTACGTCCGGAGGTTCAGTTCGGGGAGAGTCAGTCCGAGGGCGGCTGGCAATCCACGGGGGCGAACGTCGGCGTTCACGAACGGTACGACCGACAGCCAGGCCTGACCGTCGAACGTGTCGACTGCCAGCGCGTCGGGGAGTCTGGCGGCCACGCCGGCCGGCTCGACTGGCCAGTTCTCGAAGAGGACGTGTTGCCACCACATCGCGACTGGCAACATCAGGCCAGCGACCGCTCCAGGAACCGCTCCCGGACGTGCGGTTCGGGTACCGAACACTCGTCGCGCTTCCCGAATACTCCGTAGCGGTGCTCGGCGACGAAGTCATAGACCGCGTCCCGGAGCCCTCTCGGGAGGTAGACCAGCGGGTACACGAGCGGGAGGGGACCGTCGAGGCACCGGCACGCGCGGAGAACTGCGGTGGATTTCGTGTAGTGACTGTCCCCCTCGACGAGGACCACCGAGTCGAAGTAGTCCGGGGAGAGTCCCTGCCGGTCGAGTAGCTCTCGGCCCACCTCGGACTGCAGCGGCGCGAACAGGATCTTCCCCGCCGCGTCTAGGCGGACGATGGCGCGGATGCTCGCGTGACAGAGGTTACAGACCCCGTCGAACAGCAACACCGGGCGGTCGATGCGGTCGACGACCTCGGCGGGGCTGTCTCTGTCGGTGGCGCGGGCGTTCTCGTCCGGTGCTTCCGATACTGTCATTCCGGGTCCTGTGGTCCGTGAATGTCAATTTTCCGTGCCTCGCTCGCCTGTTCGACGCGTTCGTAGTCTTCGACCGGGAGGCCGGCCTTCCGCGCGGCCGCGAGCTGGTCGTCGACGAGCGTGTTCAGCTGTTCGCCCCACACGTCAGGGGGGTTCGACTGGATGTACTCGGCCCACCGCTTGACCTGCTCGATACGCTGAGCACGCCGCTCGGTCTGCTTCTCCGCCAGCGCGTCAGGCGCGTTCGAGTCGGTCATACTCACCTTCAACACCGAGTCTCCGTACCCAATCTTCGAGGCGCTCGGTCCTAAGGCTTTCCTCGAAGACGGTATAGAGGTGGAGCGCGTCCTCGAAGTCGGTCTGCGTGCCGAGGTACAGTTTGTATGCGATCTGTAGTTCCATGGGCCCGACCGGAACCGTTGCGTCACCGATTTTCGCCGTCACAGAGTCCTGGAGAGACGCCCGGTCGAACTCGTCCGAGGCGAATTTGACCTCCAGGTGCGGTGCCATCTCACCGTCCCGTGCGGCCCAGATGTCGTCCCCCCGAGAGAGCATTCCGGCCATCTCGTCCAGGGGCATCGCCGGCCCCCAGAACCCACGCGCTTCCAGTTCGGCGGCCATTTCGTCAAGTGTCTCCGCGTCAGTCGGTTCGATGATAACATCGATGTCTTGGGTCGAACGCGCGCGGCCGGTCAGAATGACGACGTAGCCGGCGACGAAGACGTGGTCGATTCCCCGAGCGGAGAGTATCGACGAGAACGCGATTGCGAGGGTGTCGAGGCCGTTGGGTTCCCGCTCGCGAGGCGATGGCCGCGAGTTCCTCGGGGTCGTCCCAGTTGTTGACGGCCTCGACGACGGCCCGGCCCATCGCCTCGGGGTTCTCGGCGCCGAAGATGCCGTCACAGCCGTGGTGCATCATCAGCGCGGCGTCGGCCGGCGTCGCGATGCCGCCCGCCGCGAAGTTCACGACGGGGAGACGGCCCCGGTCGGCGGTCTCGTGGACCAGGTCCGCCGGCGAGTCGTTCTCCCGGGCCCAGGACTCGCGTTCCTCGTGTGTCATCCCGTCGAGTTTGCGGATGGCGCTCTTGATGTTGCGCTGGTGGTGGACGGCCTGGTTGACGTCGCCGGTCCCGGCCTCGCCCTTCGTCCGGATCATCGCCGCACCCTCGTCGATGCGCCGCAGGGCCTCGCCCAGGTTGCGGGCGCCACAGACAAAGGGCGCGGTGAAGTCCCGCTTGTCGATGTGATACGCGTCGTCGGCGGGGGTGAGAACCTCGGACTCGTCGACCATGTCGACGCCCATGGCCTCGAGGATCTGTGCCTCCTTGGTGTGTCCGATGCGGGACTTGCCCATCACGGGAATCGAGACGGAGTCGATTATCTCGGCCACGTCCGCGGGGTCGGCCATACGGGCGACGCCGCCGCGCTTGCGGATGTCCGCGGGGACGGCCTCGAGTGCCATCACCGCCACGGCGCCGACGTCCTCCGCGATTTTGGCCTGCTGGGGGTCCACGACGTCCATGATGACCCCGCCTTTCTGCATCTTTGCGAAGCCGCGCTTGACCAGTTCGGTCCCGCGCTGGAGGTCCTCCAGATCGGTGGTATCCGACATAGCCGTACGTAAGTGTTGGAGTCACTTAACCGGTGCCTTTCCAGCGAACCGGCCGTGACCGACACCCAGTGGCCACGGGGCGTGGCGGCGCTGCTGTCACCGCCCCACATCGCTACCGTTTTGCCACGGCCGGCCCTCGGACCGCGCATGGCACCGACCGGCGTCGGCGCCCGCATCGATGCCGTTGTCGCCCGCTACTTCGACGGCCCGGTCCCCGAGCCGGAGGGGCTGCCCCGCTACGTCACACCCCTCCCGCAGTGGCTGGAAAACCTCGGCCTCCGGCTGGCCTGGCCGGTGGTCGTCGTCAACATCCTCGGGACGGCCTTCGGGTTCTGGTTCTACGCCGGGCGTCCCCTGGAGGCACAGCCGCCGCTGGTCGAGGGACAGCTCGGCGCTGCACCCCTCGCTGCTTACCCGCTCATTCCCGACTCGCCGGCCGCGACGCTCTTTATCGCCCTCTCGCTCGCGGCCTGGCGCTTGGAGTGGGACGCCGAGTGGCTCCACACGCTGGCGTTTTTCGGGTGTATCAAACTGGGTTTCTGGACGCCATACGTACAGCTGTTCCTCAACGGCCCCGAGGGCCTCGCGGCGTGGCTGTACTGGTTTCTGGTCCTCAGCCACCTCGCGATGGTCGTCGAGGCGTTCCTGATCCACCGCTATGCCGACTTTTCGGTCCGCGCTGTCGCCGTTGCGACTGCCTGGTACGGCCTCAACGACGTGGTCGACTACTTCTGGCCGGTCTTGGAGGGGCCCCACCACACGGTCCTCCGGGCGGAATACGTCGACGGCGCCATCGACCACGCCGTGGCCGCCCACGACCTCGCCGCGGCCTGTGCGGTGGTCCTGACTGTCGGCGCGGTGTTTCTCGCACTGGCGACCCGCGTCGAGAAACTGCGGGCCCGACGCGACGACGCCAGCGACGGGTAGCCGTCCCGCTTCTCCAGAGCGTTTCAGCGGCGAGGCCGGACAGTGTATCGCAGACGAGACCGGACAGCGTTTTGCCCGGTGAGACCGTCGTGTCAGCCATGACCGAAACCGATGCAGTCACCGTGACGTTCGAGGAGGGGGTCCTGACCGTGCGACTCGACCGTCCCGAGAAGTACAACGCGATGACCTCCGGGATGTGGCGGGCGGTCACGGGAGCCATCGAGCGGGCCGTCGCGGAGGGTGCCCGCGCGGTCGTCCTCACCGGGCGCGGTGACGTCTTCTGTGCCGGCGACGACATCGGGGCCCTGGCCGATATCGAGGACGACCGGGACGTCCGCCGGCTGGTGGATACGCTCACCGACTGCTTCGACGCCATCGAGACCGCACCGGTGCCGGTGGTCGGCCGCGCGAACGGCGACGCCTACGGCGGCGGGTTCGAACTCCTGGCGGCCGCGGACGTGGCCGTCGTGCCCGCGGAGGCGACGTTCGGGCTGCCCGAGACGCAGATCGGCGTCATCCCGCTGTACGCCGCCTCGCGGCTCTCGCAACTGGTCGGTCGCCAGCGTGCGGCCGACGTCGCACTCGCCGGCCGGGAACTGACCGGCAGGGAGGCCGCCGAGTGGGGGCTGTTCGCCCGCGCCGTGCCGGCCAACCGGCTGGACGAGGCCGTCGCGGACGTCCTCGCGGGCCTCGAAGACGGGGCACCCGAGGCCCTGGCGACGACGAAGGCCTGGCTCAATGCCCCCCTCCGCTCGGGAGCCGACCGCGTCGGGATGCGGACCGGACTGGGTCACCTCTTTGCCGGCCCCGACGCCCGCGAAGGTGCGACGGCGTTCCTCGATGGCCGGGACCCCGACTTCGCCGGGCCCGGCGCGGGCGAGGAGTAATCGCACGGACGAGGCTGCTCCGGGGAACTCCCGCTCCAAGAGACTCTCGTCCCGGCCGGGGCTACCCTTCGACGAGGCGTTCGAGGTGCTCGGGCGGGACCGCACCCCGGGCGGCGTGTTCCCCGTAGACGAAGGTCGGAACGCCGGTCACGCCGCGCTGGCGGGCGGCCTCGAAGCGCTCGCGGATGACCTCCCGGCGCCCCTCGTCCGCGATGGCCTCCCGGACCAGCCCGGGGTCGACACTTGCCGTCTCGGCGACGTCGACGAGCACGTCCGCGTCTCCGATGTCGCGCCCGTCCTGCCAGAGCGCCTCGAAGATCCCCTCGTCGAAAGCGAGCCAGGTCTCGTAGTCGTACGCCTCGCGGACGGCCACGGCGGCGACCTGTGCGTCCAGCGAATCGACGTCGGTCCGGAGGTCGTCGGCCATCTCGACGCCGTACTCCGCCTGGAGACGCCGGACGTTCTGGCGGGCCCGCTCGTAGTAGTCTTCGTCCTTGCCGTCGTCGGCGTCGTGGTCGACCCTGCCGTCGGGCCCGCGCTTGCCCGCCCGCAGGTCGAAGGGGTGCCAGTCGATGCGCAGTTCCGTCTCCCGGTCGGCCCGGTACCGGTCGAGGGACTGGCGCCCGAGGTAACAGAACGGGCAGACGTAATCCGAGTACACAGTGATCGTCTCGACCGACTGGGTGTCGCTCATACCCCCTGTTGTCGCCGGCCGTGTATAAGAACGCGGCCGTATCCGTACGGACAGGACAGTTCCCCGCCGGATTCATGTCCACACCGCCGTAACCGGGGACCGTGACCGACGCATTCGGACCGGGATTCCGGACCGTCGAGCGCGAGTACCGCGACCACGAGCCACGCGTCGAGGGGTCGATCCCGGAGTGGCTCTCCGGGGTGCTGATCCGGAACGGCCCCGGACGGTTTGAGGTCGGCGGGGAGCGACTCGAACACTGGTTCGACGGGCTGGCGATGCTCCGCCGGTACGCCTTCGCGGACGGCGAGGTCCGCTACACGAACCGGTATCTCCGCACCGAGGCATACGAGGACGCCCTGGCCGGGCGGGCGAGCGGTCAGTTCGCGACCGACACGCGTGGCTGGCGTCGTTTCGTCTCGTGGGTCCGGAACCGCGGCCCACAGCCGACCGACAACACGAACGTCCACGTCGCCCGCCTGGGCGGCGAGTACGTCGCCCTGACCGAGGCGCCCCGGCGGGTCGCGTTCGACCCACAGACCCTGGAGACGCGCGGCGAGTTCTCCTTCGAGGACGACATCACCGAACACATGGCGGCCGCCCACCTCGCCCGCGACCCCCACCGCGGGGAGACGGTCGGCTTCGCCACACAGTTCGGCCTCGACCCGCAGATCAACGTCTACCGCGTCCCGGACGGCCAGCGACGGCGCCGCCCGGTCGCCTCCATCGACGCCCGCGGTCCGGGCTACATCCACGACGTCAGTCTCACCCGCGACCACGTCGTGCTCGTGGAACCACCACTGGACATCCGCGTCTGGCGTGCCTTCCTCCCCTGGACCGAGGGCGTGTTCGACCTCATGGAGTGGACGCCCGAGCGGGGGACCCGCGTGGTCGTCCTCGACCGCGAGTCCGGCGCCACGATCAGGGACCTCACCATGGACCCGGTGTTCGTCTTCCACCACGCCAACGCATACGACGACGCTGGCGCGGTCGTCCTTGACGCCGTCGCGTTCCCCGACGCCGACATCGTCGGGGCGATGGCACTCGACGAACTCGACGTGGTCGGCTTCCCCGACGTGCCGGACGGGCGGCTCACGCGGTACCGGATCGACCTCGCGGGCGAGGCGAGCGCCGGTGGCGGCGTCGACAGCGAGCGCCTGTACGCCGGCGGGACCGAACTCCCGCGGGTCCCTCGGCAGTTCCGTGGTCGTCGCCACCGCTACATCTACGGCCAGTCGACCGACCGCCAGGGCGCGAACGGCCTCGTGAAGATCGACTGCGAGCGCGGCGAGGCCCACGAGTGGCTCGCACAGTCGGTGTTCGTCGAGGAACCGGTGCCCGTCCGCCGACCGGATGCCGACGACGAGGACGACGGCGTGGTGCTGGCGACGGCGCTGGACGTCGACCGCGAGCAGTCCGTGCTGCTCGTGTTCGACGCCGCGACGCTCGACGAGCGCGCTCGCGTGTTCCTGCCCCACCCCGAACCGTTCGGGTTCCACGGCCGCTTCTTCCGGGACGCCGTTGACACCAGCTAAAACGGTGGACACGACCGCGGATACGGAATCGCACGCAGACCACGGGCGCGTCGCCAACGCACTGGAGGCGGCCAAGGAGTTCGCGGAGACGCCCGGCGACGAGGCCGAACTCGTCTTCGACGGCGCCGGGACCCAGTGGGTGCCACTGCTCGAAGACGAGGACCACGACTACCACCAACTCTACAGCGCGGTGCGGGAGAACGTGTCTGTCTGTGACTACTGTTCGGGTGCGTTCGGCGTCAACGACGCCGTCGCCGACGCGGGGGTCCCGCTCCTCGCGGAGTACGACGGCCGGCCAGTTTTCCCGGGCGCGGTGGTCGTTGACGACCGCAGCAACCCCATCCAGGTCGAGCGCGCCGTGCTCGGTCACAACGGCGTCGACGCAGTCGGCCGGCGTGACGTCGAAGGTCGGATTGTACACCGCCACGTCCGCGTCACCGTCGTAAATCTCCGAACTGTCGCGGTGCTCCAGGTCGGTCCTGTCGCGGGGAGCGACCTTGTCGCTCGCTGCGACCGCGAGTACCTCGATGCCCTCGTAGGTGCCGGCCAGCGCGGCGGCCCGCGTGCCCGCCTTGTTGACGACCGACCCGTCCGGCCGGACCGCGTCAGCGCCTACGAGGACGGCATCGGCGCCCCACTCCCCCACTGCGTGTGCGAGTGCGGCGTCGGTGGTGAGCGTGACCGTGGTGCCCCCCGCGAGGTCGGTCGCCACGCCGACGCCTTCCCGGCCGGGCCGGGACTCGGCGACGAGGACGGCGTCGGCCGCCGCCTCGATGCCCGCGGCGGCGGCGTGTTCGACCGCGGTCGCCGTGCGTGCGTGTCTCGCCGCGGCCATCACGCGGTTGACGCGGTTACAGACGACGGGCATCGCGGGGCGTGCCTCGCGCAGCGCGACCGCGATGTCGGCCAGTTCCTCCCAGCCGTCCTCTGCGTGGACGACGAGCGGCGACCCCGCGTTGTCGGCGCCGTCCTCGTCACCGCCCGTCACAGCAGCGCGTGCACGGAGACCAGCCCCGTCGCGGAGCACTTCCAGGGCACGCACGGAGAGGTAGGCCGCCCCGTGGTCGGTGTCTTCGGCGACGGTCTCGACGCCCGGCCGCACGCGGTCGTAGGACGTCCACAGGTCCGGCACAGTCTCGCGGTCGAGTATCGCGGTTGGGGAAACCCACTCGTATTCGGCGGTCTCGTAGTTGGTCTCGACGTCCCGGGTCGGACAGTCGAACAGGTAGGGGTGGACGGTCCAGCGCGTCCCCCAGGAGGGGTCGGCCACCGGGAACGGATGGCCACGACTGGCCAGCGTGACCGCCGCGGGGTCGAGGCCGGTTTCCTCGGCAATCTCCCGGCGGGCGGCAGTATCGGGGTCGCCCTCGGCGTGATCGGCGACGGCGCCCCACCGGCCGGGGTAGGAGCCGACCTCCTCGCTTTGCCGGCACAGCAGCACGGCTCCCCTGTGCCGGAGAAAGCAACTGACCACCGCCGTCTCGTGCATGGCCGGCGTTCGACCGGGGGGTCTATCAACGTATGGGTCCGCGGGGAGAGCCGTTCCGTTCTCCGGGGCAAACGGATCGCTGTCGCCGTTTGCCAGGCCCACCGGACGACGGGGGCCGGCGATGGACAGAAACGCCTATAGCGGGAGCGGCCCGCGCCCCGGTGTGGCAGGACATGCCGACGCCGACATCGCCGTGGGGGAGGTCCTCCCGGACTTCGCGGACGCGTTCCCGTTCGAGCGGTTCAACGGGATGCAGGCCGCGACCCTCCCGGCCGTCCTCGATACCGACGAGAACGTGGTCGTGAGCGCACCGACCGCCAGCGGCAAGACGGCTATCGCGGAGGCAGCTATCTGCCGGACCCTGGCGGCTGGTGGGACGGCCCTGTTCCTCGCGCCCCTGCGGGCGCTGACAAACGAGAAGGAACGCGAGTGGGAACGCTTCGAGGAGCTGGGGTACTCGGTGTATGTCGTCACCGGCGAGCGCGAGTTGAACCCCCGCCGGGCCGAGCGCGCGGACGTCCTGGTGATGACCCCCGAGAAGGCCGACTCGGCGACGCGCAAACACGACTCCCGGCGGTACTCCTTTGTCGGCGAGGTGGACTGCTGTGTCATCGACGAGGTCCACCTGCTGGATTCCACCGAGCGCGGGAGCGTCCTCGAGGTGACGGTCGCCCGATTGCGCCGGCTCTGTGATCCCCGTATCGTCGCCCTCTCTGCGACGATGCCCAACGTCGAGGACGTTGCCGCGTGGCTCGACACCCCCGAGGAGACGACCTTCACTTTCGGCGAGGAGTACCGTCCCCTACCCCTCGAAGCGGACGTCGCGGTCTACAGCCACGGGGAGAACGCCTTCGCCGACAAGTACCGCCGGCTGTTCCGGGCGCTGGACCTCGTCGAGGGGCACGTCCGCGAGGACGGCCAGGCGCTCGCGTTCGTCTCCTCGCGACAGGACACGGTCCAGGCGGCCAAGAAGACCCGCGACGAACTCACAGAGCGGGACGTCCCCGTCGGCGCTCGCGGGGACTACGACTTTCACACCGACGCCGCCGATCTGGAGAACGACACCCTCCGGCAGTCGGTACTCGATGGCGTGGGCTTTCACCACGCCGGCCTCTCGCGGGCGGACAAAGACCGGGTCGAGGCGTGGTTCCGGGAGGGCAAGATACGGGTCCTGTTCTCGACGTCGACGCTCGCTTGGGGCGTGAACCTCCCCGCACGGTGTGTCGTCATCCGCGACACCAAGTACCACGACCCCCTCGAAGGTGAGGTCGAGATGAGCCCGCTGGATGTCCTCCAGATGCTCGGGCGGGCGGGCCGGCCGGGCTACGACGACCGGGGATACGCCTGGGTGGTCTGTGACCGCTCGGACGCCGAGAGGTACCGTCGCCTCCTCTCGGAGGGCAAGCCGATCGAGTCCCGCCTGGCAGACGTCGAGCGCGGAACGCGGGCCGGGGAGGATGGGGACGGACAGGACGTCGCGTCCGACCTGGCAGTCCACTTGAACGCCGAGATCGCCCTCGGCACGGTCGGCGATATCGAGGACGCGATGGCGTGGCTGGAGACGACCTTTTACTACGCGCGTGCCCAGCAGGCAGCCGGGTACGTTGCTGGCGACGAGTTGCGCGAGCGCGTCAGCGACACCCTCTCGTGGCTGGTCGACCGGGGGTTCGTCGAGACCGAGGGCCTGGCGGTCGAACCGACGCCGCTCGGTCGTCTCGCCTCGGACTTCTACCTCGACCTGGAGACCGCCCGCCGGTTCGCGGACCTGGCAGACCGCGCGTCGTTCGACACCTTCGACGTCCTCCGGGCGGTCGCGGGTGCCCCTGAGTTCGAGAGTGTGAACACCCGGAGCGACGAGGAAGACGCCGTGGCGGCCGTCCTCGGGGACCGCGCGTCGGATCTGGCCGACGGCCCGCGGAAGGTGCTGGCAATCTGCCGGGCGGCGATGGACGGCACCACACCCGCCGCGTTGCGTAGCGACGCCTGGGTCATCCGGCAGAACGCACTCCGCCTGCTCGCGGCGGTGCGGGCAATCGTCGACCGCTTCGGCGATGCCTGCCGGGCAAACCTTGTCTGCCGCGTCGCGGCCCGCGTCGAGCACGGCGTCAGCGCGGACGCTGTCGGGCTCACGGCCATCGACGGTGTCGGTGCCTCCCGGGCCGGCACACTCGCAGCAGCGGGATTCACGACACCGGCCGAAGTCGTTGTGGCTGGCGCCGACCGCCTCTCCGCGGCCGGGATCGGCGAGGGCGTCGCCGAACGGATCGTCGAACAGGCCAGGGAATTGCCCGCCGTCGAGGTCGACTGGGGCTCTCTCCCCGAAACCGTCGGGGCCGGCGAGCGCGAACTCCACGAGGTGACCGTCCGCTCGACGGCCGGCGACGCCCGCGCCGGCATCCGCGTGACCGTCAACGGCAACGAGATGACCGGCAAGGACTGTTATCTCGGAACGACGACCGTGCCGGTCGCCCTCTTCGGCGGCGACGTCGAGGAACTGACCCTCGTTGTCGAGGTGGTCTTTCCGGAGTTGCCCCTCACACCGGTCCGGGAGACGCGGACAGTAACAGTGCGGTAGCGACGCCGGGGTGCGTGGTACTGACCCTCACTATCAGGTCGTGGGGCCGCTTATAAGTGAGTGGCTGCTGGAGTATCGCGTATGGAGACGCTGCTACTCGACCCCGAGGACGTCGAGGCGAGCGCGCAGTTGCCGAAGGTAATCGACGCCGTGGAGGGCGCCTTCGGTGCCTACGCCCGCGGTGCGACGCAGATGCCCGCAAAGTCCTACATCGACCTACCCCAGTACGACGGCGACTTCCGGTCGATGCCGGCCTACATCGACGCCACCGAGGGGACTGGCGAGAACTGGGAGGCCGCCGGTGTCAAGTGGGTCAACTCCCACGTGAGCAACCCCGACCGCCACGACCTTCCGACGGTGATGGGGACGGTCATCTACTCCGACCCCGAGACGGCGTTCCCGCTGGCGGTCATGGACGGCACGCACCTGACCCGCCTGCGGACGGGTGCAGCCACGGCGGTCGCCACCAAGTACCTCGCCCGCGAAGACGCCACCTCCCTGGGCCTGGTGGGCGCGGGCATCCAGGCGTACACGCAACTGGAGGCCATCGCCGAGGTACGGGACATCGAGCGGGTGGTCGTTGCCGATGTCAACCCGGACTCGAGGCGGGAATTCGTCGACCGCTACGGGGACGACTACCACGTCACGGAGGGGACGAACGCCGAGGCGGCCGCCTGCGACGTCGTCTCGACGAGAGCCAGTCGTCGAGGCGGTCGGCGACCGGACCCACGTCAACGCGATGGGTGCCGACGCCGAGGGGAAACACGAGATCGCCGACCACGTCCTCCGGAACGCGAAACTGGTCATCGACGACTACGACCAGTGTACCCACTCCGGCGAGATCAACGTTCCCTGGCGCGAGGGGTTGCTCGGCGATGCGGACCTGCACGGCGAACTCGGCGACATCGTCGCCGGGACCGTCGAGGGTCGGACCGCCGAGGACGGAGTCACAGTCTTCGACTCGACGGGGCTGGCCATCCAGGACGTCGCTGCGGCCCACGTGGTCTACGAACACGCCCGCGAACACGACGCCGGCACGGACTTCGCGCTGGTCGGTACAGAGACGTAGGTCTCCCGCGGGAACGAAAGGTTTTGTCCGTCCGGTCCCGACAGTCGGACATGGATCATCACGACGACAACGACCACGGTCAGGGCCCCGAGGACAGCAGCGCCTGCGCGAGCAGGTCCGACCGCGAGGAGGCGGCCGAACGGACCGCGACCGCGGCGGGCTTTGCTGGCTCGGTACTCGGCGCGGTCGGCGGCCCCGCGGGCGCGACTGTCGGGGGGCTCGTCGCCGGGACCGCCGGCTACCTCGCGGGATACACGGCCGCCCGGGCCGACACGTCCGAGCACGGACAAACAGCGGGTCACAGTGCCGAAATCCCGGTCCACGAGGAAGGCACCGACCAGTAGCGTCGGTTCTTCGGTCGCGGGCCAGTCCGTGACCGCGGCCGACGTCCAGAGCCGAACACGGCCCCGGACCGGCTGGCGTTCAGGCGATGTGGACCGCGGGCCGGAACGGGACCGCCTGTCCGGCCCTGTTCTCGGGGTCGACGGGCTTGCCGTCCTCGGCGTAGACCTCGACGGCCGCGTCGAACTCCTCTTCGAGGAACGCCGTGGCATCCCGGTAGACTGCCTGTTCGTCGACCGACGAGAGGGCATCCAGCGCCTCCGCCTCGCGACCGCGGACGAGTTCGACCAGGTCGCCCGCGAGTTCGTTGACCGCCTCGCCGCGCTCGCGCAGGGCCTCGCGCTCCATGGCTGCGCCCATGACCGCGCCGACGTCCGGGCCGACCTCCCGGACCGTCTCGAAGACCTCGTGCTTCCAGTCGGCGGCCACGTACGCCCTGATGGTCTCCGGATCTGTCCCGGTCACGTCGACGATGTCCCGGATGTCGTCGACCAGGTCCGCGATCAGTTCCTCGCGGGCCTCCGTCTCGGGTGACTCGAAGGCCGGGTCGGGTTCGGGCCAGGCCGCATCCTCGGCGGGTATCCCCGCCTCGGTGCCATCCTCTGCGGGGTCGCCCGTCATCGCTTCGTGGAGTTCGTTCGTCATGAACGGGACGAACGGCGCCAGCAGGCGCAGCCGCGTCGCGAGCACCTGCCGGAGCGTCCAGGCCGCCGCGAGCCGGTCGGTGTCGGTCCGCCGGCGGTACCAGCGCAGGTTCTCCTCGAACCGGTAGAAGGCTGCCTGGCTGGCCGTCCTGGTCTCGAAGCGGTCGAGGGCGTCGGTGACGTGCCGGACCGTCCCCTGGAGTTTCGAGAGCAGCCACCGGTCGATGGGTTCGAGGTCGGGGTCGTCGGGCACCTCGCGGTCGATGATGTCGACGGCCCGGTCCCAGAAGCGTTCGAGTTTCTCCCGCGTCGAGCGGACCTCCTCGGCCCGCCAGTCGTAATCCTGCCAGGGTTCGGCGGAGTTCAGCAGGAAAAACCGGACCGTGTCGGCCCCGTACCGGTCGATGGCCTCGCCGGGCAGGACGACGTGGCCCTTCGAGGAGGACATCTTCTTGCCCTCCAGGAGGCCCAGCCCCATCGACGTGATACCCTGTGGCCAGTCCTCCTGCTCGAACAGTTCTGCGTGGTGATAGAGGTAGAATGTGAGGTGGTTGCGGATGAGGTCGTTCGCGGAACACCGGAAGTCGACGGGGTACCAGTAGTCCCACTCCTCCCGGAGTTCGAGTGCCCGCTCGTCGGGGTCGTCGATGTCGACCTCGTGTCCGTCGGGGGCGTCCGCGCCGTCGGGTCCGAAAAAGAGCGTATCGAAGAACTCCCGATCCAGGTCCTCGACGGGTATCTCGCGGATGCGGGGCGCGATGGTGTAGTAGGCCATGTAGATCGTCGAGTCAGAGAGCGGTTCGATGACGAACTCGTCGTCCCAGGGGAGCCGGGTCCCGAGCCCGTAGTTGCGGATGCAGGGCCACTCTTCCAGCCAGTCGATGGTGTCGTCGTACTGCTTGCGGGTGTTCTCGGGGATGGCGTCCATCCGCTCGACGGCCTCGCGTGCTTTCGCCTGCCACCCGGGGTCGTTGTACCGGATGAACCACGTGTCCCGGACCGACACCTCGACCTCGCCGCCACACCGGCAGACGACTTCCTCGGTGTACTCGTACATGACGCCGAACCGGCCGCCGTTGCGGTGGTGCTCGCGGAAGCGCTCGCGGACCTCCTCGATGCCCTCGCCGGCGAACTCGCCGTACGATTCGAGCAGGTGGCCGTTCAGGAACTCGTCCTGGTAGAGTTCCTCCGTGGCCTCGTGCAACGCCGGATCGTCCGTGCCGTAGCCTTCGATTTCGAGTATGGGGACGGGCTCGATGGCACGGATTTCGTCGGCCTCGACGCCGTACTCTTCCGCGATGGCGTCGGCGGCGGTCTTTGCCTCGTCCAGGGCGACGATGTCGTCCGGCGAGTGGGCCGGGACGGACATCACCACGCCGGTCGCGTTGTCCGCGTCGACGAAGGTTGCGGGGAGAATGACGAATTCATCGCCGGTGACCGGGTTGGTGACCGCTTCGCCGACCAGTTCCGAGCCCGGGAACCGGTCCGCGATGTCGACCTCGCGGGCCTGGAGGCCGAGTTTCTCGGTCGCGGCCTCGCTGACGACCCACTCCTCGCCGTCGACGGTGGCGCGGACGTAGGTCGCCTCGGGGTGGACGTAGGCGTTCGTGACCCCGCGGACCGTCTCGGGGCGCAGTGTTGCCATCGGGAAGACCGTCGCGTCGTCGGCGTCCAGGCTCTCACCCTGGTAAAAGCGCACGAGCGTGAACTCCTGGTGGTCGGCGTCCTCGCCCTCGAGCAAGTCGTGGTCGGTGACTGGCTGGCGCTCGTTGGTACAGAAATCGACCGGGTGCAGGCCCTTCTCCAGCAGGCCACGCTCCTTGAGGGTCTCGTACTGCCAGGTGATGAACTTCGAGTAGCGCTCGTCGTTGGTGGTGAACTCCCGGCGCCAGTCGATGGAGAGTCCCATCTGGCGCATCCCGCGCTTGTAACTGGAGTCGGCCTCCTCGATGAAGTAGCGGGCATACCCCATCGGCGTCTCCAGGTCTTGCAGGTCCGACTCGGGAACGCCGAAGGCGTCCTGCAGCGAGGACATCTGTTCCTCGTCGCCCTCCTTGAGTCGCTCGACGGCGCCCACGATGGGCGTACCGGTGACGTGCCACGCGATGGGAAAGAGGACGTTCTCCCCCTGCAGACGGCGGTAGCGGGCGTAGACGTCCGGGACCGTGTAGGTTCGGCAGTGCCCGAGATGCATCCCGCCGCTTGGATACGGATACGGGACAGTGATGAACGTCGGGTCCGAGTCGTCGGGGTCGGCCTCGTAGCGCCCCTCCCGGGCCCACCGCTCGCGCCACTTCGTCTCGACGTCCTGTGGCTCGTAGTCCATACCCTACCCTCAGGGCCCGAAATCAAAAGGACTGCCATCTCTGCTCGGCCGTCGTTCCGGTCGCCGGGAACGCCCTATCCCCGCCGAGATGTGGCCACAAGGACTTTTTCCTGCGCCCGTCACGACACGGCTCGCAGTCGCACTGGTCGCGGTTGCCGTCGCCGGAGCGTTCGCGCTCTCCGGTGGCCTGGCAGCCGGTGAACTCTCGGTCGACCCGACGCCCTCCGGACCGAACGAGGCCGAGTCGACCCACGCTCTCAGGATGACCGTCGAGAGTGGGGACGCGGTGGCGGGCGCGGCCTTCGAGGACGTCCTCGTCGACTACAGCCTCGCCCAGCCGACCGCGGACGTGAGCAACGTCGGCGTCAACGACATCGAACGGATCGGCATCGACCGCGGCGACGACGACCGCGGGACCCGCGTGGACGTCACCGCCGACGAAATCGGGTCGGTCAGCGGTCAAAAGGACGGCGCCGCAGTGCGCGTCGACATCGGCGGCAACTACACTATCGAGGCCGGCGACGAGGTCATCGTCGTCCTCCAGACCGTCCAGAACCCCCAGAACGCGGGCACATCCGAGGTCGAACTGACGGTCAACACCCAGGGCGGCGCCACCAGTGCGACGGGGCCAGTCATCTACGAACAGCACGACGCGGCCGTCACGTTCCCGGACCAGACCAGCGGCGGCGAGACGGTCACC
>PXSU01000010.1 GCA_003022745.1 Halobacteriales archaeon SW_9_67_25 | reverse complement strand
TCGATGGGCGTCTCCGGACGGCCTCGCACGTGACGGAGACCGTTCTCGCGCCGAAACGGGGCAAACCGACGCTGACGGCGGCGCTCGATACGGACTACCGTCCTACCGTCGAGGAGGTCTACTACGACATCCGCTGGTATACGAGCGGTGACTTCGAGATCCACTACCAAGAGGACTGGATCGACGACACCTGGCAACGCCGCTGGGACCGTCATCCGCGGGACGGAGCCCGGACACACCATCACCCACCACCGGATGCCGGTCACCCGCCTATGGCGATGTCGCTACCCACCAACTACCACGACGTCATGGCACACGTCGAGAAGGAAACCCTCGCGCACGTCGCCGCTCATCCGCTGTACTGACGGTGGATCACAACTCCCGACGATAGACGTTCGACTCGTACTCCGTGCCGCCAAAGTCGACGGTCGTCTCCGCGATACGGTCGTAGCGGTCCGCGTAGAAGGCGTTGCCGACCGTGTTCTTCGCGAGTACCGCGTCCTCGACGGCCGCGGCGCCCTGCCCGCGGAGAAAGGCCTCGGCCCGGTCGAGCAGCGCGGTCCCGATTCCCTTCCGCCACCAGTCGGGGTGGACGTAGACGCTGACCTCGCCGACGCCGTCCTCGCCGGGGGGTTCACAGCTCGCGTACCCGACGACCTCGCTGTCGTCCTCGGCCCCGCGTTCGGCGACGAACAGCGTCAGCTCCGGACGCTCGATGGCCGCCTCCAGAAACTCCGCAGAGTACCCCTGGGCCAGCAGTTCCTCGACGGCGTCCTCGTCGATGAAGTCGTAAATCTCGTGCCAGACACGCCGGGCCACCCACTGGATCGCCTCGACGTCGTCCGTCGTTGCCTCCCGGACCCCGAGGTCCGTTGTCATGGCTCGACGTTGCCACGGACAGGGGAAAAACAAAGCGAAAATTTATATCAGCGACTTCCCACCCTTCGGGCATGGACGTGGCTCAGTCGGTAGTACGTCGGCCCGCGTAGGCCGGCCGGTCCCGGATTCTCGTTCCGCCGAGACAGGACCCGACAGCCACCGGAGTAAGCTATGACAGAGATCCCAGACACGTACGACCCGGCGAGCGTCGAGGAGAAGTGGCGCGAGCGGTGGAAGGAGATGGACGTGTACAGCTACGAGGGCACCGAACCGGACTACGTCGTCGACACGCCCCCGCCTTACCCCACGGGGAACCTCCACATCGGGAACGCACTGGGGTGGTGTTACATGGACTTTGCCGCCCGGTACCACCGCCTCAAGAGCGAGGACGTCCTCTTCCCACAGGGGTGGGACTGTCACGGCCTCCCGACCGAAGTGAAAGTCGAGGAAAACGAGGACATCCAATGCACACGCTGGGCTTTTCTCAGGACTGGGACCACGAGTACAAGACGATGAACCCCGAGTACTGGGGCGAGACCCAGCGGTCGTTCGTCCGGATGGCCGAGCGGGGGTACGTCTACCAGGACGACCACCCCGTCAACTGGTGTCCGCGCTGCGAGACCGCGATTGCCGACGCCGAGGTCGAGACCGCCGAGGGCGGCGACGGCACGCTGTACTACATCACCTTCCCCGGCGCCGACGACATCGAGATCGCCACCACGCGCCCGGAGTTGCTCGCTGCCTGCGTCGCGATGGCGGTCGACCCCGACGACGACCGCTTTGCCGACCGCGTGGGCGATACCTTCGAGGTGCCCCTGTTCGGCCAGGAGGTCGAACTCATCGCCGACGAGCACGTCGACAGCGCCTTCGGGACCGGCGCGGTGATGATCTGTACATTCGGGGACAAGCAGGACGTCGACTGGTGGGCCGAGTACGACCTCGAGACGCGGATGGTCTTCACCGAGGACGGCCGCCTGACCGACGCCGCCGGCGAGTACGGGGGCCAGCCCATCGAGGACGCGAAAGCGGCCATCGTCGAGGACCTCCACCGCGGGGGACACCTCAACCGCTCGGAACCCACCGAACAGAACGTCGGCCAGTGCTGGCGGTGTGACACGCCTATCGAGATCCTCTCCCGCGAGCAGTGGTTCGTCGAGGTCCGCCAGAACGAGATCCTCGAAACTGCCCGGGACGTCGAGTGGATCCCCGGGCACATGTACGACCGCCTGGTCGAGTGGACCGAGGGCATGGAGTGGGACTGGGTGGTCTCGCGCCAGCGCGAGTTCGCCACCCCCATCCCCGCGTGGTTCTGCGACGAGTGCGGCCACACCCACGTCGCCGAGGAGGCGGACCTTCCGGTGGTGCCCACAGACGAGGACCCCGCAATCGGCGCGTGTCCCGAATGTGGGAGCGACGCCTGGGAGGGCGAGACCGACGTGATGGACACGTGGATGGACTCCTCGATCACGCCGCTGTGGGTCCAGGGCTGGCCCGACACCGAGTTCGAACCGGCGACGCTACGCGAGCAGGGCCACGACATCATCCGCACCTGGGCCTTTTACACCCTCCTCCGGGTGACCGCCCTGGAGGAGGAGATCCCCTGGGAGGACGCCCTCATCAACGGGATGGTCTCCTCCGGGTGACCGCCCTGGAGGAGGAGATCCCCTGGGAGGACGCCCTCATCAAC
The DNA here is from genome assembly GCA_003022745.1 of Halobacteriales archaeon SW_9_67_25. Lineage (GTDB taxonomy): Archaea > Halobacteriota > Halobacteria > Halobacteriales > Haloarculaceae > SW-9-67-25. The sequence continues at coordinate 1,059 of PXSU01000010.1, read as the reverse complement.
GGGATGGTCTTCGGCGAGGACGGCAACAAGATGTCCAAGTCCCGCGGGAACTTCGTCCAGCCCGAGGAGGCCGTCGCGGAGTACTCGGCGGACGCCTTCCGGCAGTCGATGGCGCTGGGCGGCCAGCCGGGCAGCGACATCCAGTTCCAGTGGAAGGAAGTCAAGTCCGCGAGTCGTTTCTCGACGAAGGTCTGGAACATCACCCGGTTCGCCGCCCAGCACCTCGACGCGGAGCGCGACCCCCTGGCCGAACCGGCCTACCGCGACGTCGACCGGTGGATCCTCTCGCGGTGCTCGCGGGTCGCACGCGAAGTCCAGGGTCACATGGACGAGTACCGCTTCGACGCCGCCCTCCGGGAGCTCCGGGAGTTCGTCTGGGCCGACCTGGCCGACGACTACCTCGAACTCATCAAGGGCCGCCTCTACGAGGGCCGGCCCGGCGAGCGCGACGCCGCGCGGCAGGCCCTCTCGACGGCGGTGTCGGCCTCGTTGCGGATGCTCTCGCCGTTCGCGCCGTTCCTGACCGAGGAGGCCTGGCACGCCCTGCCCGGCACCGAGGGCAGCGTCCACGCGGCCGACTGGCCCGACGTGGGGATGGACGACGAGGAGGCCGAGGCGGCCGGCGCGCTCGTCGCCGACGTCGCCTCGACGGTCCGGGGCTGGAAGTCCGAGGAGGGGCTGGCGCTGAACGCCGAACTCTCGAAGGTGGAGGTCTACCCCGAGGAGACGCCCGACAGGGCCGTCGACACCTACGACCTCTCGGAGGCGGTCAACGCGCCGGTCCACGTCCGGAAGGGCGTGCCCAACGTCGAACTCGTCCCGGTCGCGGTCGACCCCGACCACGCCACCATCGGGCCGGAGTTCCGCGACCAGGCCGGCGAGGTTATCGCCGCCCTGGAGTCGATGGACCCCGAGGAGATCAAACGACAGAAACAGTACGATGGCGAAATCGAGGTCGACCTCGGGGGCGAGGTTGCGGTCATCCCGGGCGAGGCCGTCGACCTCCGCGAGGAACACCGCGCCGAGTCCGGCGAGGAGGTGGCCGTCCTCGACGGCGAG
>PXSU01000009.1 GCA_003022745.1 Halobacteriales archaeon SW_9_67_25 | reverse complement strand
GAGGTCATCGGCGAGACGGCCCCGACGGACGTGGGTGACGTGGCACGGGACGCCTGGACGACGGTCAGCACGGAGGAAACCTCGCTCAACGTGGGGTCCCCGGGCACGGTCCAGGCAGACGAGGGGCGTCTCAGGGAACTGTTCGAGAACATCTTCCGGAACGCTGTCGTCCACGGGCCGGGAGACGGTGTCGACCCCTCGGGGCTACTCGTTACGGTCGACGCCACATCCGGCGGGTTCTACGTCGCCGACAACGGCATGGGGATTCCCGAGTCCGACCGGGACCAGATAACCGACATGGGATTCACCACCTCCGCGGAGGGAACCGGGGTGGGACTGGCCATCGTCGCCGACATCGCAGAGTCCCACGGCTGGGAGGTCTCTGTCACCGAGAGCAAAAGCGGCGGCGCACAGTTCGAGTTTACTGGCGTCGAACGCGCAGACCCGGAGTGACTACCGGTCGGAGATGTCATCGAACTCCGCGACGGTCCCGTCGAGGGCCGCCTCGAGTTCCCTGGCCCTCCCGAGGAGTTCCTGGTACTTCGTGTTGTCCTCGAGTTGGTAGGAGGATTTCTCCTCCTCGATGACGGCGATTTTCGACCGGACGCTGAAGTACTCGGCGCGTTTCCCCTCGTAGGCGCCCGCGTTGAGTTGCTGCTCGACGGCGCCGAACATCTCCTCTTTGCCGATCGGTTTCTGCAGGTAGTCGTCGAAGGGCATCTCGACGATGTCGAAGTCCGGATCGACAGCCGTCGCCATGATCACCTGCGTGTCGTAGCCCTCCTCCCGTATCATTTCCGCCACCTCGTCGCCCGACATGTCCGGCATCCGCCTGTCGAGGAATATCACGTCAGGGTCGGATACTTCCAGGAACGCGAGGGCCTCCCTCCCGCCGGTAGCCGTGTGGACGTCGTCGTAGCGCATCCCGAGCCGGAGCGAGTACGATTCCACGACCTTCTGTTCGTCGTCAACCACGAGAATCGTCGCCTCGGAATTTGTGTCCGGCATGGGGTATCGTTGAATTGTAAGCCTAATCAGCGTTTCTGTACTCCACTGGTCTCAGCCGTCCACAGCGTTCAGCTGTTTGTGTAACATCGACAGTTGCCCGTCACGCACCAGCGGTTCCTGGATCGCGAATCCCTCGACGACCCGCTCGCGTGCGTCTCCGCTTGCCGCCTCCACGCGGTTCGAGACGGTGTAGGCCACCGCCCTGAACAGGTCCGCGTCGAACTCGCCCCGGCGGTCGTACCAGGAGGCCCACTCGTCGATGTACCCCTCGCGGAGGGACGTGTCGGTGATGTCCGCCTCGGTGTAGAGGCAGAACATCTGTGCGAACCCCTCGTCCGCTCCCGGCGCGAGCATCATGTGGTCGTCGTAGAGCTGGACGGACGAGGAATCGTCCCCCGGCTGGGAGCTGTGCGAGTCGAAGTACTCGAAAACGAGTTGCTGGTTGTAGGCGTGGAGCAGTCCCTTGCTCAGGATGGTCAACAGCGACGGGCTGGTGAGGTAATCGCGGTGGCTGAGAAACTGGTAGCCCCCCCGGAGGATGCCCCGCGGCCCCCCGAAGAGCAGCCGTTCCCCGCGACGGTGATAGGGATCGTACTCGACGCCGCTCACGTTCGGGTCGAAGATGACCCCCGGGGGTTCGATGATGTGTTTGTCGTGTTCGATCAGAAACGACCGGACGACGGACAACGAGGATTCCAGAAAGGTCTCCACGGCCTCCGCTCCCTCGCTGTCGGCCGTCTCGAGCAGATCAGCGTGGATCTTCGAGCGCAGATAGTCCGTCGTGATTTCTGTCGAAGTGTCGACCGCCATGGTGGTCCGGTCTACGTACCGTTACTCCCGCAGTTGTGGCCACAGGGTTATATTACTACGGGTTGGAGAGTGTGTATGGCCGAGTCGAACCCCACGTTCTCGACGGGGATTCGGTATCTCGACATGCAGGCCGGGGGTGGCGTCCCGGCTGGAGACATCGTCGTTCTCACGGCCCCACCGAACTCGCAGAGCGAGACGATCTTTCAGGAATTTGCCAGCGCGGAACCGACTGTCTACCTCTCGACGACCGCACAGGATACGGACGAACTCCGTGCCCGACTCGAACCGTCGGGCATCCCGGCCGAGGACCTGACTGTCGGACACCTCGACCCGACGGCGTTCCTCGACGACCCCGAGAAGTTCGTCGGGGACCTCCCGCCGGAGTCGGTGGTCGTCGTCGATCCCGTGGACCTGCTCGAATCCGGGCCACGCGGGGCGTACCTGGCCTCGCTGAATCTGCTCAAGTCCCGCCTCCGGGAGACCGACAGTGTCGCCCTCCTTCACTGTCTGTCGGACACGCCAGTCCCCGACCACCGCGCGCTCACACTGAAACGCGCCGACCACATCTGGTCGCTCCGCCAGACCATCGAGAACGGCGAACTCCAGACGACACTCTACGTCCCGAAATCGCGGATCGGCGCGATTATCGCCGACGGCATCTCTATCGAGCTGACCGACGGTGTGCAGATCGACACCAGCCGAAACATCGCATAACAGGGACGGCACTCCGTATCAGCTGTCGGATTCCCTCGCACAGCCACCGCCCGACACGGGGACGTGGCTTGCCCGGTATCCCCCGTCGGTGGACTCGACTGTCTCGACTTCGTACAGCCGGATTGACTGTTCCTGTTTCGTGGTGACGGGAACGTCGTAGTGTCGGGCCTCGTACTCGAACGCCTCGCCGACGTCCCGGCGGTCGGCGACGAACGCGCGGTGGTCGGCCAGTCGCGTCCCGACGACGTCCCGCGAGAGGGCCGGCAGTTCGGCGACCCGCTCCGCGAAGACCCCGGCGAACTCCCCGTCGCGTTCGTAGCCGACGGAGTTCCGGCCCGCGACGAGTGCCGCCAGAGAGGTCGTCCCGGTCCCCCAGAAGGGGTCGAGCACGGTGTCGCCGTAGACGCTGTACATGTTGACCAGCCGGTAGGGGACCTCGAAGGGGAAAGCCGCCGACCGGTCCCGGAGGTCCCCGCCCGGAAGCGCCTGGAGTTCGCCGCGGATGTCGGTCCAGACGTCCGAGAACCACCGGTTGCGCTCCTCCCAGAAGTAGGCGGCCTCGTACCGGCAGGTCGCACCCGGTTCGAACTCCCGGGACCGGCTGCCGTTCCGGAAGACCAGGACGTACTCGTGTTCCAGCGTGACGTAGGCGTTTGGCGGGACCATGCCCGAGCCCATGAACTTCGCCGCGGAGTTGCTCGGCTTCCGCCAGAGCACCTCCGGGAGCGGATCGAACCCCCGCGCCTCGAAGGCGTCGACAATCCGGGAGTGGTTCTGGTAAACCCGGAAGGTCCCATCGAGCGTCCGGGTCGCGTCCCCGACGTTGACACAGGCGATGCCACCGTCGACGAGAACGCGGGCCAGTTCCGACCAGACCTCGTCGAGTACAGCGTGCATCGCCTCGAAGGCAGCGGGCCCGTCACCACGCTCCAGCGCCCCGGCGACTGCCGGATTCAGGTCGGCGAAGACCCCGTCCCACATCTCGACGAGCGGATAGGGGGGCGAGGTGACCACGAGTTCCACCGAGTCGTCGGCGAGCGCGTCGAGGCGCCGGGAGTCACCGACGACCACGCGGTGCTCGGTCTCCAGCCCCTCACTGTCGGCGTCAAACTCCGGCGGATCGAATACTGAGGCCACACGACGACTGTCGCTGTCCGCCGTCAAAAGCGATTCCCAGTAGACATACGTGCCTTCCCCTCGTAGCGCCGGTGTATGGAGTACACCACGCTCGGGTCGACAGGAACGCGCGTTTCCCAGTTGTGTTTCGGCACCTGGCGGTTCGGCCGTCGAACCGGCGGGGTCGTCGAGACCGACCGGGAGGAGGCACACGAACTGCTTGACGCCGCCTGGGAGCACGGTATCAACTTCATCGACACGGCGAACGTCTACGGGACGCCCAACGGCACCAGCGAGGAGTACATCGGCGAGTGGCTGGCGGACTACGACCGGGAAGATTTCGTCATCGCGTCGAAGGTGTACTTCCCCTTCGACGGCTGGGGAGACCCCGGTCCGAACGACCGCGGCCTGGGCCGCAAGCACATCCGCGCACAGGTCGAGGGAACCCTCGACCGGCTCGGGACCGACTACCTCGACCTCTACTACATCCACCGCTGGGACGAGGAGACACCAATCGAGGAGACGCTGCGAACCCTCGACGACCTCGTCCGCGAGGGAACCGTTCACTACCTGGGGGCCTCGACGATGGCCGCCTGGCAACTGACGAAGGCGCTCTGGACGAGCGACGCAAAAGACCTGGCGCGCTTCGACGCTACACAGCCTCTCTTTCACGCGGGGTACCGCGACGACGTGAAAGACTACCTGGACGTCTGTGCCGACCGGGAGGTCGCTGTCTGTCCGTACTCGCCGCTTGCCGGCGGTTTCCTGACCGGGAAGTACGAGCGGACGGACGACGACGACCCGACGGCCTTCGTCGGGCCGGAGGGTGCCCGGGGCAGCCTTGATGACAGCTTCGAGGAGTACTACCTCTCAGAGCGGGGCTGGCACGTGCTGGACGAGATCCGTGCGGTCGCCGACGAACTCGACGCCACGCCCGCCCAGGTGGCGCTCCGGTGGCTGATCGAACAGCCCGACTTCACGACGATTCCCATCGTCGGCGCCCGCACCCCCGAACAACTGGCTGAGAACGTCGGCGCGGTCGATATCTCGCTGTCGGACGATCAGTTCAACCGCATCGTCGACGCCCGGTACGCCGACGACGGACAGCGCTGGGGCCACCGGGAATAGGCGTGCGACCGTACTTCTTCGGGCTCTATCACTGGCGCACGCGGGGAAAGCGACTTCTCCGGGCACTCCTGGTCGGGGCCGTGGCGATGCTCCTGGGCCGGTCGCGTTCGCGGTGGGTCCGGACGGCCGGGCTGGTCGGCGTGGGCTGGGCCCTCGCGCGGGGTGCCAGCGCCCTCACAGCGCTGTGCAGCCCGGCCCCCTGGGTGGTCGAGCGGTACAAGTACGAGGCCCTGGCCGAAACACTCCCGACGGAGGGAGCCGAGCGCTGGCTCGACGTCGGCTGTGGCACCGGCCGGTCACTGGTCGGGGTCGCAGGGCTGGTCCCCGATAGCTGTCGGGTCCTCGGGCTGGACGTGTTCGACGACCGCATCGTCCTCGGGAACACGCCGGGACTCGCCGCGTGGAACGCCCGACGGACCGGGCTGGACGCGGCGACGGTGCGCGGTGACGCCACGCGGCTGCCGGTCGGAGACCGGTCACACGGGGTCGTAACTGCCTGCCGGCTACTCCACGACCTCCCGCGGGAACGGGCCCTGGAGACGCTGTCGGAACTGGAGCGTGTCTGTGCCCCGGACGCCGAGGGC
>PXSU01000008.1 GCA_003022745.1 Halobacteriales archaeon SW_9_67_25 | reverse complement strand
CCTCTCGAACAACATCGACGGCACCCACACCGTCTACGAGGTGGCCGTCGAGGAGGGCATCGACCGGGTGGTGTACGCCTCCTCGAACCACGCCGTCGGCGCCTTCGAGACCGACGAGCGCACGCCCGAAATGTACCGGACCCACCACGAGTACCGCCTCGACGGGACGGAACTGCCCCGCCCCGAAAACAAGTACGGCATCTCGAAGGTCGCCGGCGAGACCATCGGCCGGTACTTCCACGACGAACACGGCATCGCGGTGTGTAACATCCGCATCGGCAACCTCAACGAGGGCCACCCGCCCGTCGACTACGAGCGCGGCCAGGCGATGTGGCTCTCGATGCGCGACTGTGCCCACATCCACGACTGCGCCCTGCAGGCCGACTACGACTACGTGATCGTCTACGGCATCTCCGACAACGACCGCAAGTACTACTCGCTTTCTCGCGCCAAGGATGCGCTGGGCTACGAGCCACGGGACAACTCCGCGGAGTGGGATGGCGAGGAGAGAGTCTCTGGCGACAGCTAAGGCAGTCTGAGAAAGCCGGGTATTGCACCGATTTTCCGGCCCCGCGTTCGTTGTCATACACTCCGTGTCGGGTGGTGGCCGCCATCTGTCGATTCACTCGTAGTTGGGGATGGGGGGTGCTAGGCTTTTCGGTCGTTCAACCACCAGAAGGGACCAGAACAGAGGGTTCGTGTATGACTACACGAGAAAGTCCGATACTATTACTCGGTATGGACCGGGATAGCGTTAAGCGCGAGTCACGCTATTCGGGTGATTCTCCGGCATGGCGCGTATATGATGTTTTTTATATTATGGGAGTTAAACCTATGGTACAACGCCCGCCTCGGGCGTCTCTGTTTCCTGCGAGGCGTTTCATCGCCGAGCAACCACTCCGGTGTGTGAGCAGATGTTTTATGCTCGCCCGGAGAGTTTGCCCGACCAAAATGGCCGAGATGGACGCCGATGACAGATCCTGGCCCTCAATCCGGGAGGTCGGGACCGAGATGTACAGGCACTTCTGGGACGTCTTGCTGACCGGCGTCGCAATCATCGTCCCCGTGGTCATCACGCTGTATCTCGCACAGCTGGCCATCGGGCTCGTTCGGGAGGCGCTGAGTCCGCTGATACTCTTCGTGCAACACTTCGGTATCGTCTATCGCTTCCAGCAAATCGGGGTAATCAGTCTCCTCATCGAACTGGACGTCTACTATCTGCTCGTCGAGTTCCTGGCCGAGTTCTTCGCGCTGATCATCCTGTTCGCGGTCGTCATGGTCGTCGGTTCCGTCGGTCACAACCGCTACGGGGAACATATCATTGACTTCATCGACCTCACGATCGCCTCGATCCCCGGTGTCGGCACTGTCTACAAGAGTTTCCGGCGGATGGGCGACGTAATGCTCGATAGCGAAACCGAGAATTTCCAGGACATCAAGCTGGTGCGGTGTCTCGGCGAGGAGATGTACGTCCTCGGATTCGAAACCAGCGTCGCACCGATGAGTGTCGAGAACTCGGCCGACAACGACGACATGGTGACGATGTTCATCCCGATGGCACCCAATCCTGTCACCGGGGGGTTCCTCACCTACGTGCCGCGCGATGACGTGCTGGACATCGAGATGACCGTCGAGGACGGTGTGGGGGACCGAGTGCGTGGCGTCTGTCCGTCGGGGTACGGAACGGACCGAGCAGCGAGGAGTGACCGAGACGCTGTCGAGAGTGGCCACGACCCCTTGGGAGTGCGAGAACGGCCGGCGATACACGACGCCGCTGTCCCGATGGGCGGCGATGACGCAACGTTCAAAGCCCGTCCGGGCGAGTCACGAACCGAGCTATGGAACCCGAGGATATCGACACCATCACAGTACTCGGTGCCGGCACGATGGGCCACGGCATCGCCGAGGTCGCCGCGCTCGCGGGCTACGACGTGCACCTCCGCGATATCGAGGAGGACATCGTCCAGGACGGCTACGACCAGATCGAGTGGAGCCTCGGCAAACTCGCCGAGAAAGACCACATCACCGACGACCAGCGGGACGGCGCGATCGGGCGGATCACCCCGCTCGTCGACCTCGAGGAAGCCGTCGCCGAAGCCGATGTCGTCATCGAGGCCATCATTGAGGAGATGGACATCAAAAAGGAGGTTTACGGCGAACTCGAAGCGTACGCCCCCGAGCATGCCATCTTCGCCTCCAACACGTCCAGCCTCTCTATCACGGAACTCTCGGAGGCGACCGACAGGCCGGGACAGTTCTGCGGAATGCACTTTTTCAATCCGCCAGTGCGTCGAGGGCCTCGCCGAATCGATGGACAAGACGCCAGTCCGGGTGCGCAAGGACGAACCCGGGTTCATCGTCAACCGGGTGCTGGTGCCGCTGATGAACGAGGCCTGCTGGCTCGTCGAATCGGACAGGGCGACCATCACAGAGGTCGACGCCACCACGAAGTTCGACATCGGTCTGCCGATGGGTGCGTTCGAACTCGGCGATCAGGTGGGCAACGACGTCACCCTGCACGTCCTCGAGTACATGCACGACGTCCTGGGGGCGGCCTACGAACCGTGTCCCCTGCTGGAACGGAAAGTCGACAACGAACAACTGGGCAAGAAGACCGGCGAGGGCTTCTACGGCTACGAGGACGGCGGCGTGGACATCCCTCCCGATGCCGGCCGGGAGGATGTCGAGGCGCGTCTGCTCGCGGTGATGGCCAACGAGGTGGGCAAACTGGTGGACGCGGACGTCGCACCCGTCAAGGATATCGACGAGGCGGTCATGCTCGGGGGCGGGTTCCCCGACGGCCCGGGCAAACTGGCCGACGATGCCGACCTCGACTCGCTGGTCGAGACACTCGAGACGGCCCACGAGGAGACCGGCGCCCCGCGTTACGGGGTCTCGGACGGCCTGGCCGCGGCAGCCGAGGGTGGCGGCTTCTACGACGACGATGAGGGAAGCGACGCGAGTGCCACGTTCGAGACGCTCCGGGTCGAGACCGTCGCGGACCGCGAGTACGTGGGCCGCATTGTCCTCGACAGACCCCACCAGATGAACACGGTCAGCCTGGAGATGCTCGAGGAACTCCCCGCGGCCGTCGCGCAACTGGAGGACGACGAGGAGGTGCGCGCCATCCTCCTCGAGGGCGAGGGCGACCGCGCGTTCTGTGCCGGCGCGGACGTCCAGTCCTTCGCTGGCAGCGCCTCCCACCTGGAGGGACGGGACCTCTCCCGGACGGGCCAGGAAGCCTTCGGCGCCCTGGAGAAGACGCCACTACCGGTCGTCGCCGGCATCGACGGCTACACGCTCGGTGGCGGGATGGAACTGGCCGCCTGCGCGGACATTCGCGTGGCCACCGCGCGCTCGGAGCTGGGCCAGCCAGAGGTCAACCTCGGCATCATCCCCGGATGGGGCGGCACCCAGCGCCTGGCACACCACGTCGGCGAGAGCCGCGCCCGCGAGATCATCCTCACCGGCGAGCGCTACGACGCCGGGACGATGGCCGACTACGGGTTCGTCAACGAGGTCGTCGACCCCGAGGAGTTCGAGGAACGCGTACTGGAGTTGACCGCAGAGCTGGCCGCCGGCCCGCCGGTCGCCTACGACTCGATCAAGCGTGCGATGCTGGCCGGCCGCGACGACACCGACGCCGGCCTCGAAATCGAGGCCCAGGCCTTCGGTCACCTGCTGGGTACCGACGACATGCTGGAGGGCATCTCGGCCTTTTTTGGCGACGAGGAACCCGACTTCGAAGGCAAATAGGAGTGAGACCCGCTGACAACCGACCGAGGAAAGGCAGGCTTTATTAACGGCAGGTGCCCAATTCGGGATGCGCTCGGTTGGTGTAGTCCGGCCAATCATATCGGCCTTTCGACAATTCTGGTCGGAGCCGGATTGGAAGACAGCCGATGACCGGGGTTCAAATCCCCGACCGAGCATTTTGCTGCGAACAGAACGTGAGCAGCAAATGTGAGCGAGGGGATTTGAGCAGCGAACGAGCAAAGGGGAGTGAGTGAGTTCAAATCCCCGACCGAGCACTTTTTTGAGTGACGGAGTGACGGAGCAGGAAGCACAGAGAGTGGGAAACGTTTACGTCGTGCCCTGCCGCCCATCGGGGTATGAGCGAGACTGTGCTGCTGGTCGGGGGTGGTGGGCGCGAGCACGCCCTCGCCCGCGAACTCGCGGACTCGGCAGCGGAGTTGTATGCCTGTGCCGGCAACCGCAATCCGGGCATCGCCCGCCTCGCCGAAAGAGTCGAGACCCTCGATACGACCAACCCGCCGGCGGTCCGGTCCTACGCCGAGGAAGTGGGCGCGACTCTGGCGGTCATCGGCCCCGAGGCACCACTCGGGGCTGGCGTCGCGGACGCGCTCGACGAGGCCGGGGTCTACGCCTTTGGCCCCCGGCAGGCCGAGGCACGCATCGAGACCGACAAGGGATTCCAGCGGCGGTTCATGCAGCAACACTCGATTCCGGGCTGTCCGGATTTCGAGGAGTTCCGCGACGCGGAGGCGGCCTGCGAGTACATCGACGCCTACGACGGCGACCTGGCGGTCAAACCGGCCGGCCTCACCGGGGGAAAGGGCGTGCGCGTCATCGGCGACCAGGTGACTGCCGATGAGGCGCAGGCGTACATTCGCGACTCCGACTACGACCGGATCATCCTGGAGGAACGGCTCGTCGGCGAGGAGTTCACCGTCCAGGCGTTCGTTGCCGACGGCGACGTGCGGGTGACGCCGGCCGTCCAGGACCACAAGCGCGCCTACGAGGGCGACGAGGGTCCCAACACCGGCGGTATGGGTTCCTACAGCGACGCAGCGCTCGCCTTACCGTTCATGCGCGAGTCCGACTACACCGACGCCGTCGACATCCTCCAGGCAACCGTCGACGCGCTGGAGGGGTACAAGGGGATCCTCTACGGGCAGTTCATGCTGACCGCAGAGGGCGTCAAGGTCGTGGAGTTCAACGCCCGCTTTGGCGACCCGGAGGCGATGAACACGCTCCCAGTGCTCACAACCGATTTCCTCGGCGTGCTCGTGGCCGCACGCGAGGGCGAACCGCTCCCGCAACTCCGCTTCGAGCGCCAGGCCACCGTCTGCAAGTACGCCGTCCCGGATGGGTATCCGACCGACCCCGAGTCGGGAGCCCGGGTCGCCATCGACGAGGAGTCGGCGGGCGAGGCACTGCTCTACTACGCCAGCGTCGACGAGCGCGAGGACGGCGTCTACACGACGACGTCGCGGTCGTTCGCTGTCGTGGGCGTCGGCGACTCGATTTCCGCCGCCGAGTCCATCGCAGAGGACGCGCTGGCGGCCGCGGGTGAGGAAGGGCTGCGCATACGCCACGACATCGGCACGGCCGACATGGTCCAGCGGCGCGTCGACCACGCGGGGGAGTTGCGGGGCGAGTAGCCAGTGACTGTGGCTGATACTGGCGGCTATACCTACGTGAAGATAGTCGACCCCACGGGGGGTCGAAATTGCTCACGGGCGTATAGCCGCCAGTATGCGGGACGGCTGGCGCGCGGCCCGGTTCGACGATGAAGGTCAGCCACTACTTCGAGTGGGAACAGTACATCACGGGCGGCCAGGCCCAGTCGGTGCGAAACCAGCGCCGGATGCTCGAACGGCACGGCGTCGAGTACACTACCGCCCCGACGCTCGAGGCTGACCTGCTCCACCTCAACAACATGGGACCCCGCTCGGTCGCCTGGGCGATCCGCGCCGGTCGCGAGGGGGTGCCAGTCGTGGCTCACACCCACCAGACAGCCGAGGACTTCAGGGAGAGTTTCGCCCTCTCGAACCTGCTCGCGCGGCCGATGAAACCGTACCTCTCGTATGCCTACGGACTGGCCGACCACCTGGTCTGTCCGTCCGAACACACGGCCCGCGTGCTCGAGGACTACTGTGACACGCCCCGGACCGTCGTCTCGAACGGCTTCGACCCGGAGAAACTGGCGGGCCACGGGGACCTGCGCGAGGAGTACCTCGACCGCTACGACCTCGACCCGCCCGTGGTGTTCATGGTGGGACACGTCATCGAGCGCAAGGGCCTCTCGGCGTTCGTCGAGGCGGCCCGGCGACTCCCCGAACTGGATTTCGCCTGGTTCGGGTACCTCAACCCCGGCGGGGGTACCCTCGACCGCGTGTTGCGCAGCCGAGAGACGACGAGACAGGTCCGGAACGCGCCGGACAACTGCACGTTCACCGGTTACATCGAGGACGTCCGTGGCGGGTTCGCGGCCGGGGACGTGTTCTTCTTCCCGACGAAGAACGAAAACGAGGGGATGGCGTTGCTGGAGGCGATGGCCTGTGGCAAACCGCCGGTCGTGCGCGACATCCCGACTTTCGCGTGGCTCGAAGACGGAACCGACTGTCTCAAGGCGAGACACACCCCGGGGTTCGTCGACGCCATCGAGCGGCTGACCGGGGACGGCGACCTGCGCGAGCGACTCGGGACCGAGGCGGCCGACGCCAGCGACGAGTACACGCTCGCGGCTGTCAGCGACGAACTCGTGGGCCTGTACCGGTCGGTGCTGGACCGGCACATATAGGTTCCGAGCGGTCGGAGTGGCTGGTGTGACCGTTGCGGAGGAGCGCGTCAAGCGGCTGCAGGAACTGGCACGCGAGGCTGTCACGGCCTGCCACGACGAGCGGGCAAAGCGGTACGTCCGCCGTGCCCGACGGGTCGCGGAACGGCACCGACTGCGCCTGCCACGGGAGTTTACGCGGTTCACCTGCGACCGCTGTGACGCGTTCCTCCGCCCGGGCAAGAACGCACGGGTCCGCCTGCAGGACGGCCACGTCGTCGTCACCTGCGACTGTGGCGGGCAGGCGCGTTACCCGTACGAATAGATAGCAGGGAGGCCAGTCAGGGGCTGACTGTGGCGAATACACAATTTTAACGGGCTCCGGGCAGAAGTCATCTGCGATGAGTGAAACCCCACGTTCCGAGCGGATACACAGCCTCGACGCGACGTTGCGGGTCGGCAAGCGTGGCATCGAGGCGGTCGCAGGCGAACTCGACAGTCAACTCGACGACCGGCCACTCGTGAAGGTAAAGTTCCTGCGGTCGGCGCGTGGCGGCACCGACACGGAGACGCTCGCGGCCGACCTCGGGGAGGCTGTCGGCGCGATAGTCGTCGAGACACGCGGCCACACAGCGGTGTTCGAGCGATGATCGGCGCCGCGCAGCCGGTCGTCGGACAGGCCGGCGGGCCGGTCGCCGACCTGTTGCGTGGCGCGGACGTCCCGTTCGCCGCGGCTATCGGGTCGGCGGTCACGTTACTGGTCGTCTTCGTAGTCATCTACGTCGTCGGGAAAGCGGTTCTCGGGTCGGTCGTCGGCCGCCTGATGGAACAGCGGGGGCTGGATGCCCACGCCCGGAAACCGCTACGGAAGCTCACCAACATTGCCGTCGTCTTCGCCGCGGTAGCAGTCGCCTTCGGCGCCGCCGGCTTCGGGAACTTTCTCACTGCGCTCGCGACCATCGGCGCCGCGGCGACGCTGGCGATCGGCTTCGCGACGCAGGACATCATCAGAAACTTCGTCTCGGGCGTGTTCATTTTCACCGACAAACCGTTCCGCATCGGCGACTGGATCGAGTGGAACGGCAACTCCGGCGTCGTCGAGGATATCAGCCTCCGGGTGACGCGTGTGGAGAACGTCGTCAAGAACCCGGTCGCGAAGGGCCAGCTCAGGCTGAAGTTCGTCTTCGGCATCGGCTACGACGACGACATCGACAGGGCGACCGAGATCATCCTAGAGGAGGCCCAGAACCACGAGGGGATCATGGACGATCCCGGCCCGTCGGTCCGGCTGGTCGAACTGGGCGACTCCTCGGTCGGTCTCCAGTCGCGCATCTGGATCGACGACCCGAGGCGGTCGGACTTCGTGAAGACCCGCGGGGAGTACGTGCAGGCGGTCAAACAGCGTTTCGACGAGGAGGACATCGACATCCCCTACCCGAACCGCACCATCGGGGGCGGGCTCGAACTCGAGAACGGCGAAGGCGTCGTGGAACCCGCCGACGACTAGGCAACGCCGGTCACCGTTGGCGGCGACATGTTGGACCCCGTAGGTTACCACGGCCCCTCGTCCGAGGCATCGTGGTCGATCTCGCGAGTAACCCGTCGCAGGTCAGCCGGGGTCTTGCCGTATCCCAGCCACTTCGAGAGGACCGACGCGACGACCAGCAGGTACACCGGGAAGATGACGACTACCACGAACAGCGAGGCGTATCCCGCGAGTTCTCCGGTCCAGTAGAGGCCGCCCACCACTGCGAGGGCGACGACCGCAGCGGCCCAGAGGCCGGTCCTGAACGCTCGATGCGCCGCCGGTCCGGGGGACTTGCCGGGGGTTCCCATTCTGCCGGTGGCTACGTGTCCCACGCACATATCAGTCCCGCTGAACAGGCTTATGAGTTGACGCCTAGACACAGTAGCGACTCGGTGCTCGAATGGGCGGGGGAGACGCGAAAGACCGCATGAATGTGGACAACCAGAGTTGCCCGGCGTTCGGACGCGGGTAGTCCCGCTCGCCTCCTCCACCCCGCGACCCTGCGAGCGAGGGCTGTCCGGGGGTGCGCTGCTCGCTTCCGCGCCTGACGCAGTGCCCCCGGTTAACCGCGCGGGCACACCCCTGCAGGTGTGACCACGCCGACCGCCGTCCCCGCAGGACGAGGC
>PXSU01000007.1:6632-10506 GCA_003022745.1 Halobacteriales archaeon SW_9_67_25 | reverse complement strand
GGTCGACACGGTAAAAAGCGACAGCAATCACCATCACCCGGTCGCGTCCAGTATCTCGGCGAGCCGGCTCTTGCCAAGTTCCTCGATGAGGACCGACAGCTCGAGGACCTGCTCCTCGCCGAGTTCCTCGACCAGCGCCTCGATCTCGTCCGGGGTGAAGGTCCGCGCGAGGCTAGCCATCGTCGTCACGACATCTGCGGTCCGGTCGGCCACGTCCTCTGCCGGCGAGACCGTCAGCGGCCGGTTGACGAAGTCGCCCTCCTTGTAGTAACAGAACCTGAGTTCGTTCTCGTCGGACCCCTCGGGGCTGACTATCTGGACGACCCCGTACCCGTCCTCCCATTCCTCGACGGTTCGTTCGAGCAGCGTCTCGTAGCGCATACGAGAGTGGTAGGCACTTGTAAGCATAAGGTTTTCCACTTGGAAAACACATGCGAGTGAATCCGGCTCGATCAGTCGGTCTGCGAGACGGGCAATTCCGCGTGCGTCGCCCGGTCACCGCCGTGGTGGATCGTGTTCGCTGCCACCCGAGACTCCTCGCCGCCGTAGAGCGGACCGCCAGTGTTGTGGTTGACGTCGAAGCGTGGCCAGTTCGAGGAGGAGATATCCAGGCGGATGCGATGGCCCGCGCCGAACCGGTTGGCCGTGTCGTACGGCTCCATGTAGAACTCGTAGACTTCGCCCGGCTCCAGGAAGTCCGGTTCGTCCCTGTAGCCGCGGTACCGGCCCCGACAGATGGAATCCGAGAGGTTCAGTGCGTACCCGTCGGGGTAGTCCTCGCTGGGGGGATACTCGTCGATCAGTTTCGCTGTGATGTCCGTGTCGGGGCCGTCGGTCGCGGCGAACACCCGCACGCGGATCGGACCGGCTATCTCGACAGCCTCTTCCAGGGGTGGCGTCCGGAAGACGCGGACGTCCTCGCGGTCGGCAAGCGGTCCGTACGGTGGCGTGGCTCCGAACGTCTCCTCGTCGGTGCGCTGGTCGTACCCGCCCCGGCCCGCGAAATCGACGATGTTCCGGTCGCCCAGCGGGTGTGCCCGGACCGATTCCTCCCGTGGCTCGTATGTCAGGTACGAGGAGGTGTTGCCGCCGATGGTCGGCACGGGGTCCGCGGGGTCGAATTCGAAGGATGTGGTCCCACTTTCCGCCGGCCGCTCCGTCGAGAGCGTGCCGTCCTCGCGGGTGTAAAACCGGGTCATCTCGGTCCCGGCAGGCGGCCAGTCCTCGGCGCTCCGCCACTCGCCGCCGTGAAAGAGACGTCCCCCATTTGTCCTGTGGCCGTCCCCCGTACCCATCATGAAGTACTCGACGCGTGGCTGGTCGGCCCAGGCGTCGCCGCCCCGCAGGTAGTAATCGAAAAACCGTAGGCGCGTCTCGCGGTACTTCCGCGCCGCGTTCTCGCCGAATGCCAGGTCACCCGCGGTGGGGTGTTCCCAGGTCAGCGGCGGGAAGAGTAGCGCCTCGCTGTGGTCGTGGCCGCCGGGCAGGCGCGCCAGATGGGTCCAGGGACCCAAAAGGAGGTAGTGGTCCGACTCCTTGCGATCTGCGAGGCCGACGAAGTTGTCGCAGGTCGCGCCCGTGTACGAGTCGTACCACCCGCCGGAGTACACCGTCGGCACGTCCGCCGACTGCTCGTAGTGGCGTTCGAAGTTCACGCCCGGGTTTTGCCAGAGGTCGTCGCTCGCGCTCCCGGTGGTCATGATGTCGAAGACCCACTCCTCGTAGCCCGGCAGTTCCGCGAGCGGGGTCTCCCCGCGCGCTATCGGCCCGCCTCGGAGCACCTCGCGGACATCGACATCGGCAAACTGCTGCTGGACGTCGGGGTCCGCCAGCGACTCGTGTGCAAAGCCCGCCCCGAGCGTGAGCGCCCAGCAGAGCCACCGCAACTCGAAGGCACCGTTGTGCCGGAATGTCTTCTCGCGGCCGTTTGCCGCGCCCATGTTCACGAACATCCCCGCCAGTCCCTCGGGGTCCTGCGTGGCGAGCGCGCTCTGGACCCAGGCGCCATACGAGGTCCCGAGCGTCGCCACCTGACCGTCGCAGTATTCGCGCTCGGCGAGCCACTCGACGGTGTCGGCCCCGTCCTCGGCCTCGTTTCTGTGGATGTAGAACTCCCCGTCGCTGTCGAACCGGCCCGCGGCCACCGGTCCGGTCGTAGGGTGTGCGGTCGAGCAGTGCAGGCCGGGGGTCGTCGAGCGGGTCGCCGGTCTCGGGGTCGGCCGGCCGGTAGACGTCAGTTGCGAGTTCGGTTCCGTCCCGCGTCTCTACACGGGCGTCCAACTCGGCGTGGACGCCGTACTCGGGCGGGGATGCCATACCTCATCGAGCGCCAACAGCGTCAAATAAGTTTCGTCGGCGTGCCCGGTCGCGGTGTGGTTCAGAGGCGCTCTGCGCCGGTCTCGACGTCGTGGCCCGGGAGCAGACCCCGCTCTTCGAGGCCGTAGTAGGCGACCGTGTGCACGACGAAGGCGGCGGTCAGGCCGTTCAGGGACGCCCCTGCGGGCCCCGGCACCACCTGCGGGGCGGCGACGCCGGGGATGAACTGGCCGGCTGTGAGGATAGCCACGATTGCACCGACGACGTACGCGAGGATGGCGATCCAGCGGACGCCGGTGAACTCGACGTCTTCCATGCGCGGGACGTCCATCCGCCAGCACAGCAGGAAGTCGGCGATGATGACCCCGCCCAGGGGCGGAATGTACTGGCCCAGCGTCGAGAGCCACGGGATCAGCAGGCTGTCGGCGCCCACCAGTGCCAGGACGATGCCGATGCCCCCGCCCGCGAGGATGAACGGCCGCTTGCGGTCGAACGTGAAGGCCTCGCTGCCGGCCACGCCGAACGCGTAGGCCGCGTTGTCGTTGGTGGTCCAGATGTTGAGGATCAGTGCGATCAGACCGATCGCCGCCAGTCCCTGGGCGGCCAGCACCTCGTAGAGGTCGCCGGCGGGCGTCACGTCGTAGACCGCCCCGCCGACCGCCCCCGAGAGGAACAGGAAGCCGTTCCCGACGAGGAACGCGATCAGCCCGGCCCAGAACCCGACCCGGGTGCTCGCGGCGAACCGCGCCCAGTTGGGTGCCTGCGTGCCGCCACTGATGAACGTCCCGACGACGATGGTGACCGCCGCGGCAAAGCCCATCTCCCCGGTACCGGTCCCCGCGAAGAGGCCGGACACCCCACCGGCGTCACCGAGGGCGATGAAAATCGAGAGCAGTCCCACCGCCACCAGGATCGGCACCGCCACGAACGAGAGGGTCTCCATGCCCTCGTACCCGAAGTACGCCGTCGCGAGGTGCAACAGCCCCCACACGAGAATGAGGGCTGTCGTGAACGTCGGCGTGTTGACGCCGAAGCCATGGGGGTCTGACTTAAAAGTACCTGTTGGCGGCACCTCTTGCGGTCCGGGTCGCCAGTCGGGTCTGCCGACAGCTATTTGACGGTCATCGCCGCCAGCATCGGCCCGAATCCCATCGCGGCGCCGACATCCGCGCCGGCCCACAGCGTCCCCGCGAAGAACACGAACCCCAGCAACACCGCCGAGATACTGGTCAACCCCTTCCGCTCGCTCTCGGGCACGTGGTCGATCGGGTAGTCCGGATCCGGGAGCTCCTCGTCACCGAAGACGAACTGCCGCCAGAGTGGCTGTTCTCCTGTTGCCATGCTAAACGTAGCCATGGGGGTCTGACTTAAAAGTACCTGTTGGCGGCACCTCTTGCGGTCCGGGTCGCCAGTCGGGTCTGCCGACAGCTATTTGACGGTCATCCGTCCACATCACCTATGAGCGAGTATATCGTCACCGACGGACGAACGCTTGCGGGCGAGGCAGTCGACATCGAGGTACGGGACGGCACTGTCGACCGGCTGGTGGCTGCCGGCG
>PXSU01000007.1:0-6594 GCA_003022745.1 Halobacteriales archaeon SW_9_67_25 | reverse complement strand
CGCTGGAACGACTCGGGAACCCTCGCGGAGGGCATCGACATCTGGGCCGACTACAAGGCCGACATCGCGGCGGCGGACATCGTCGAGCGGGCGACCCGAACGGTCGAGTGGTACGCGGCCCACGGCGTCACGCGCGTCCGGACCCACGCCGACACGACGGAGCCGACCCTGACGACCGTCGAGGCGCTACTGGAGGTACGCGACCGCGTCTCGGATCTCGTCGACCTCCAGGTGGTCGCGTTCCCCCAGGACGGCCTGTTCACGGACGCCGGCCACGAGGACCTGTTCCGGGAGGCCGTCGAGATGGGGGTCGACGTGGTGGGCGCGATCCCGCACAACGAGCACACCCGCGAGGACGGCGTCCGGAGCGTGAAACTGGCCTGCGACATCGCCGAACGGCACGGCCTGCCCCTGGATCTGCACATCGACGA
The DNA here is from genome assembly GCA_003022745.1 of Halobacteriales archaeon SW_9_67_25. Taxonomy (GTDB): domain Archaea; phylum Halobacteriota; class Halobacteria; order Halobacteriales; family Haloarculaceae; genus SW-9-67-25. Next base: position 6,163 of record PXSU01000007.1, on the reverse strand, counting down.
GACCGACGACCCTGGCTCGCGGTTCACCGAGGTGCTCGCGAGCGAGGCCCTCGACCGCGGTATCGGGGCCCGGACCACCGCCAGCCACGTCACGGCGATGCACTCGTACAACAACGCCTACGCAGACAAGCTCGCGTCGCTGCTGGCCGAAAGCGGCGTCAGCGTCGTGACGAACCCGCCAGACAACTCCGTGCTCCAGGGGAGTTACGACGACTACCCGCGCCGGCGGGGGCACACGCGAATCGACCAGCTCAGAGCCGCCGGCGTGACCGTCGGCGTCGGCCACGATTCGGTGATGGACCCCTGGTACCACTACGGCGTGGCGGACCCGCTCGACGCGGCGTTCATCCTCGTCCATTACGCCCACATGGCCGGCCGTGGAGACGTCCCGGCGCTGTGGGAGATGCTGACCGAGGCCAACGCGGAGATTTTCGGTGCAACCGGCTACGGGCTCGCGGAGGGCAACGAGGGTTCGCTCGCCGTCTTCGACAGCCCGACGCCGTTCGACGCGCTCCGGACCCGCGCTCCCCGGACGCTCGTTCTCCGGGATGGCGACCCCGTGGCGCGGACCGACCCGACCGAAACCACGGTGTTGCGGGCGGACGAACCGACGTCAATCGACTTCCACCGGTAGCTGCCGACTCGACTTCCACCGGTAGCTGCCGACGGTGACCGCCGAGACATCCGGCCCCACACGTTGCCAACTTGTACCAATCACCAGCTTTATATTCCTCATAACTGATGTGTGGATTGAAGGTACGAAGTCATGAGACGCAATACCAAAGACACTCGGAGGGTAATCGATGGTAGACGGTGACCGCGAGGTAGCTACCGACGGCGGCGAGACAATGGTCGAGTACGGGCTCGAAGAGAAACCGCCGCTCGGCGAGTCCGTCCTGCTGGGCGTCCAGCACTGGCTGACGATGGTCGGATCCACCATCGCCATTCCCCTGGTGCTGGCGGGTGCGATGGGCTTTGACGCCTCGCAGACGGCACAGTTAGTCGCCACGTTCTTCGTCGTCTCCGGGGTCGCGACGTTCGCCCAGGCCACCATCGGCAACCGCTATCCCATCGTCCAGGGCGGGACGTTCTCGATGCTGGGGCCGGCACTGGCGATCATCGGCGTCCTCGCTGCCAGCGACGCCGCCCCGACGGTGATGATACGCGAGTTGCAGGGTGCGGTCATCATCGCCGGTGGGCTGGAGGTGATCATCGGATACCTCGGCATCTTCGGGTACCTCAAACGGTACATGGGGCCGCTGGTCATCTCGGTGGTCATCACCCTGATCGGACTCGCACTCATCGGCGTACCCCAGATCACCAGCGCGTCGAACAACTGGTATCTGGTCGGGCTGACGCTGGTCCTCATCGTGCTGTTCTCGCAGTACCTGGACAGCTATTCGAGAGTATTCAAGCTGTTCCCGGTGTTACTGGGACTCGGCGCGGCCTATCTGGTGGCGGTGATCCTGTCGGTGGCAGGGTTCGCGAACCTGGTGAACCTCGGGCAGATCGCGAGCGCACCACCGGTCCGTATCATCACGCCCTTCCAGTGGGGACCGCCGCTGTTCACCCCGTCCTTTGCCGTGGGCATGATCGCGGGGATGTTCGCGTCGGCCATCGAGAGTTTCGGTGACTACCACTCTGTCGCACGGATGGCTGGCGAGGGTGCGCCCAACGCAAGGCGCGTCAACCACGGCCTCGGCATGGAGGGGCTGGGCAACGTCTTCGCCGGCATCATGGGAACCGGGAACGGGTCCACCTCCTACACCGAGAACATCGGCGCCATCGGCATCACCAAGGTCGCCTCCCGGTACGTCGTCCAGGTCGGTGCCGTCGTGATGGTGCTGGTCGGATTCGTCGGCTACTTCGGCGCGTTCGTGACGACGATTCCCAACGCCATCGTCGGGGGGCTCTTCCTCGCGATGTTCGCCCAGATCGTCGGCGTCGGCCTCTCGCAACTCCAGCACGCCGACCTGAACCAGAACCGCAACGTCTTCGTCATCGGATTTGGCCTGTTCGCCGGGCTGTCCATTCCGCAGTATATCTCGAACGTCCAGAACGCGTCCGAGATGACGCTTGAGGCGGGCCTCTCGCAGGTGCCGGTCCTCGGTCAGGTGCTCGGTATCACCGCCGTGGCCGACACGATCGGCATCGTGATGGGGACCGAGATAGCCGTCGGCGGCCTCGCCGCGTTCGTCCTCGACAACACGATTCCCGGGACCCGTGAGGAACGCGGTCTGACGGCCTGGGAGGATATCACCGAAGACGAGGACGCGTTCACGCCCTGGCACGAACGCTTTCTCTCCGGTGACGAGTCCGGTGGTGCGGACGTCGCGGACGACTGATAGTGACCACCGGACGTCGCCCACGTATGGACGCAGGTGAGGCCGACGAGACGGGGGAGGTCACAGTCACGCGGATGGGACTGCGGGACGGGGGCTGGATCGGCTACGCCGAGGGCGCCATTTTCGTCCAGCGGGACGATGAGAAGGTCAAGATCAGCCACTCGAACGTCACGCAACTCTCCCTGCGAACCCTCGAGTGGGACCTGGCGGTCATGAGCGTCGTTCTCCTCGCCGTCGGGACGTTCGTGGCCATCACGCGGAACGTCTACATCGGAATCGTCTTCGGGGCCGTCGGGGTCTGGAGCCTCGCGCGGACCTACGACGACCGCCACGAACTGATTATCCACGTCGACGGCCGCGCCAAGCCGGTGACTGTCCACCCGGTCGACCCGGGGGAGTGCCACGAGCGACTCGCGGAGGTGGCGGGTCTGGAACTCCAGTGACCGGGCAGGTCCGGTGCGGCCGGGGTACCCCGAGGAGTGTTCCGCGGTAAAGAATTAAGTTTCCGCGGGTGAACCGCACTACAATGTCACAGGTGGACCTGCGAGTCACGAACGCACGGGTGGTCACGCCCGGCCAGACACTCCTCGGCGGCGTCGCGGCCGACGACGGCAAAACCGTCGCGGTCGGCTCCGACCGGACGCTTCCCGACGCCGAGCGGACCATCGACGCCGGGGGTAACTACCTCGTCCCCGGGTTCATCGACCCCCACGTCCACTGGGGCCTCTCCCGGTACGAGTTCGAGTACCACGAGGGACTCGTCCACGACTTCGAGACGGAGACGCGCGGCGCCGTCCACGGCGGCGTCACCACGGTGGTGAACTTCCTCCTCCAGCCCGACCCCTACGTCCCGGACATGGACTTCTTCGTCGAGGCCGGCCAGGAAAACTCCTACATCGACTTCGCCTACCACGCCATCATCCACAAGGAGCCCCACTTCGAGGAGATACAGGCACTGGCCGAGGAGGGCGTCCGGTCGTTCAAGATCTTCTACAACTGGTACAAACACGCCTCGCCGGAACTCGGCATCGAACACTCCGACGCCGGCCGCGTGTACCGTCTGCTCGACCAGGTCGCCGACATCGACGGCGGCGTCGTGATGTTCCACGCAGAGAACGAGGACCTGGCCTACGAACTCCGCAAGGACCTCCAGAAGGCGGGCCGCAACGACCTGCAGGCCTGGACGGAGGCCTCCCCCAACATCACCGAGGCGATGCAGATCGAGTCCATCGCAAAGCTCACCGAGTTCACCGACTCGACGGCCTACATCGTCCACATGAGCACCGGCGAGGGTGTCGAGGTCTGCCGGCGCTACCAGGAGCAGGGCGTCGACATCAGCGCCGAGACGCTGCCGGCGTTCCTCGCACACACCAACGACGAGGACCTGGGCGTCTGGGGGAAGATTTCGCCCCCGCTGCGCGAGCAGTGGAGTGTCGACAAACTCTGGCAGGGCCTGCGCGAGGGCGTCGTCGACTACGCCGGGACCGACCACTGTCCCCACAGGAAGCCCTTCAAGGAGAAAGAACAGGGCAAGTACGGCGACATGTGGGAGGCCATCCCCGGCGACAACAACGGCATCGAGTACTTCCTGCCGGCGATGGTGAGCGAAGGGGTCAACGAGGACCGCATCTCGATGGAACGGCTCGTCGAGGTCTGTGCCGAGAACAACGCGAAACGCTGGGGACTCTACCCCCGGAAGGGCGCGCTCGTCGAGGGAGCCGACGCCGACATGGTACTCGTCGACATGGAGAAATCGGCAGTCGTCGACGACGACTTCTACCACACCATGGAACCGCGCTACTCCACGTTTCACGGCGAGGAGCTGACCGGCCTGCCGACCCACACCATCGTCGGCGGCGAGGTCGTCGTCGAGGCGGGCCAGCTCCAGGTCGAGAAGGGCGGCCGCGAGTACCTCCCGCGGTACGACGACGGCGTCCCGCTGGAGTAGTCGTCTCCCCCTCGCGTCGAATCCATATCCGGCAGTGACACCTTCGGATGACGGGAGCCGTACCTCCGTGCCATCCCTGTCCCACAATGTAAAACAGATTCGTTTGGCGGTAAGTACAACACCTGTCGAAGCGGTAGTCTGTCCCGCGACGTGGGAAAATATTTTGTCGCTGGCGCGTGCGGGGTGGGACGATGTCGGAGAACGTGCCGATCAAGGCGGTCGACAGGACGCTGGCGATCCTCCAGACGCTCGGCGAGTACGACACCGTCGGGGTGACGGCACTGGCCGAGGACCTCGACCTCCCGCGAAGCACAGTCTTCAACCACCTGAAGACGCTCGAATCGGGCGAGTACGTCGTCAACGACGGCGGGGAGTACCGGCTCGGCAGCAGGTTTCTCGAACTGGGTGCGAAGGCCCGTGACTTCCACGACGTCTACGAGGCTGCCCGTGGCGAGGTCAGCCGCCTCGCGGAGGAGACCGGCGAGATCTCTGCGCTGTTGATCGAGGAACACGGCCTCGGGGTGTTTCTCTACCGCTCGGAGGGCGAGGGGTCGGTCCACATAGACAGCTTCACCGGCCAGCGGATATACCTCCACGGGGCGGCCCTGGGCAAGGCAATCCTCGCCGGTCTGCCCGAGTCCCGCGTCGACGGGATCGTCCAGCGGCGCGGCCTCCCGACCCTGACGGACAACACTGTCACGGAGCGTGACGAACTGTCCGCGGAACTGGCCGAAATAGCCGAGGCGGGCGTGGCTTTCGACGACGAGGAGCGCCTCGACGGCCTGCGGAGCGTCGCGGCCCCCATCTACGACGGCGAGGAGGTTCTCGGGTCGGTCAGTCTCGCCGGGCCGTCGAGTCGCGTCTACGGCGACCGCTTCCGCGAGGAGTTCCCTGCGAAGGTCGCCGATGCCGCCAGCGCCGCCGAACTGAATCTCACCTACTCTTGATACCACCGGCGAGTGGCCCAGAAGTCGCCATAGGCTTACAGTCGTATTGGTGTAAGTACCGGCGACTTCCCCGCCCGGACGGCGGACACTGGCACCCGTTCCAGTGGCTGGGTTCTACCGGGCAGAGCAGGCCGAGTGCCTCGGGGCTTGACCCCGAGGGTGAAGGCCGTCGAAAGATTAACCAAACCACAAGTCGTACAGTTTGTACAGTCAGAAACCCATAAAGACGGGTTACAGACCGTAATCCAACGCTGACTGCGACGGTTTGGAAATGCGACTCCTCTCAAAATCCGCGTCTTTGGCGTGGTGCGACGGGAGTTGTCGGGCGGGGTGGAGCCGCCGACCCTCACGGACGCACCGGGCGTTCGGGTGTGAATTCCAACCGACCCATCTCGGGAAGGTCGAGGGGAATTACATTCGCCTGCGACGGCACGCCCCGGTTTGGGACGTGCGGTCACCACGGTGAAGCCGCGGGGCTTGTCCCCGCGGTACTTCACCGGACAGAACGCCGCCGCCCCAGCGAGGAAGACGAGTCGTCTGAGCCACGACTGTCCCACGATACAGAACGGGCGGGGAATCTCTTTCCGGCCGCGGCCGGACTGTCCGCCGGCCGGACCGCATCCAAACCTTGATTGGGCCAACACGAGAACCCCGACTGTATGCTGGACGACTACGAGATGCACGACCTGACCCAGCCGTGGTCGGGAGACACGCCGGCGTGGCCGACCTACGACAACCCGAAGGTGTGGTACGAGAAGAGCCTGGACACCGAGAAAGTCAACGGGCAGAAGATAGAGTTCATGAACCACACCGGGACCCACCTCGACGGGGAGAAACACTTCGTCGCCAGCGGGCGCGACATCGAGTCGATGCCCCTGGAGGAACTGGTCGGCGACGCCGTCGTGGCAGACATCTCCGACCGG
>PXSU01000006.1 GCA_003022745.1 Halobacteriales archaeon SW_9_67_25 | reverse complement strand
TCCCGGAGGGATCGAGCGGTCGGGGGCTTTCTTGCTGGTCTCGACAGGGACGACAATATCACAGACAATGATTCAACGAACGAAGATACAGCGAAACCACCCGACGGAGATTACCGATGGTCGAACACGCGCTGGACCTTCCCGACCTCGGTGCGGGCGATGGACCCGGGCGGGACGATCTCCAGGTCATCCGGGGTGAAGGCCAGCACCGAATCGAGTTCGTCCAGCACCTCCTCGTGCAGTTCGTCCTGGCTCTTCTCGGCGTCCTCGGCCATCTCGACGGTCAGTTCCATGACGTCGAGGTTGTCCTCCTCGTAGAGGTCGATGCGGTAGTGGGGCGCGACTCCCTCGATGTCGAGGACGGTGTGTTCGATCTGGCTGGGATAGAGGTTCACGCCGCGGACGATCAGCAGGTCGTCGGTCCGGCCGGTGACGTTGTCCATCCGGACCATCGTCCGGCCACACGCACACTCCTCGTAGTACAGCGTCGTCAGGTCGCCCGTGCGGTACCGCAGCACGGGTAGGGCCTCCTTGCTGAGGGTCGTCAGGACGAGTTCGCCCTCCTCGCCTTCGCCGACGGGCTCGCCACTCTGGGGGTCGACGACCTCCGGGAAGAAGCGGTCCTCCCAGATGTGCAGGCCGTTCTGGGCCTCGTGGCACTCGATGGAGACGCCGGGACCGACGATCTCCGAGAGCCCGTAGAGGTCGATGCCGGTGACGTCCAGGCGCTGCTCGATCTCCTCGCGCATCGGGTCCGTACAGGGTTCGGCGCCGAAGGCGATAGTCTCGACGGGCAACTCGCGCGGGTCGTGGCCCATCTCTTCGGCCCGCTCCGCGAAGTACAGCGAGTAGGAGGGCGTACACGCCAGCACGTCGCTGCCCATGTCGACCATCATCTCGACCTGCTGGTCGGTGTTGCCCCCGCCCATCGGGATGACCGTCCCGCCGAGTTCCTCGGCGCCGTGTTCGAGGCCGTGCCCGCCGGTAAAGAGGCCGTACCCGTAGGCGTTCTGGACGGTCGCACCGGGTTCGACACCCGCGGCAGCCAGTGACCGGGCCATCACCTCGCTCCAGACGTCGAGGTCCGACTCGGTGTAGGCGACGAGTTTCGGCTTGCCCGTCGTTCCCGAGGAGCCGTGAATGCGCCGAATCTCGTCCATATCCGCCGCGAACAGGCCGCCGGGATACTCGTCGCGGAAGTCCTCCTTGGTGGTCTGGGGCAGGCGGGTGACGTCCTCGACGCTCTCGATGTCGTCGGGTGCGACGCCGGCCTCGTCCAGCCGTTCGCGGTAGAAGGGGACGTTCTCGTAGGCGTTCGTGACCGTCTCGCAGAGGCGCTCGGCCTGCAGGTCGCGGATTTCCTCGTGGCCGGCCGTCTCGATGGAGTCGGCTGTCATGGTCTGTCCGGGTGTTTTGTCGACAGCCATCAAAAATGGTGGGGGAAAACTACTTTTCGGCACCCGGACAAGGCGGGGGCATGCGCGACGCGTACGTCATCGGCGCCGGCCAGACCCCTTTCGGCGCGATGCCCGCGGAGAGTTACCGGTCGCTGTTCGGGACGGCCACAGACCGGGCAGTCGAGAGCGTCCCCGGGGAGTTCGACCCCGGGACAGTCGACGAGGCGGTCGTCGGGACGCTGGGCGTCGGCGGCCGGCAACTCGGCCTCGCGGCCCCCGCGGCGACCGAACACGCCGGCCTCGGTGGCATCCCGTGCTCCCGGGTCGAGAACGCGTGTGCGGCCTCGGGCTACGCCGTCCGGCAGGCCGTCCAGGCCGTCCGGAGCGGGATGGCCGAGGTCGTCCTCGCGGGCGGGGTCGAAGTGATGAGCGATACGAGCAGCGATGTCACCAAGTACTGGCTGGGCGTCTCCGGCGAGACCGAGTGGGAGCGCCTGACCGGGACCACCTTCGCCGGTGTCTACGCACAGATGGCCAGCGCCTACCTCGACGCCTACGACGCCACGCGCGAGGCCCTCTCGCGGGCAGCGGTCAAGAACCACACCAACGGCGCGAAGAATCCCAAGGCCCACCTCCCCTTCGAGTGCTCGATGGACGACGCTACCGACGCACCCGTGGTGGCGGACCCGCTCAATCTCTATCACTGCTGTCCGACCTCTGACGGGGCTGCGGCGGTTCTCGTGGCGAGCGAGAACGTCGTCGACGAGTACACCGACGACCCCGTCCGCGTCGCGGGCGTCGGCGCGGCCAGCGACCGCGTGGGCCTGTTCCAGCGCGAGACCTACACCGCCATCCCGGCCTCCGAGCGGGCCGCCGGGCGGGCCTACGAACGGGCCGGCGTCGACCCCGAGGACCTCGATTTTGCGGAGGTCCACGACTGTTTCGCCATCGCGGAACTGCTCGCCTACGAGGACCTGGGCTTTTGCGACCGGGGCGAGGCACCCCGGCTGCTGGCGGAGGGCGTGACCGACCCCGACGGCGACCTGCCGGTCAACCGCTCGGGCGGGCTGAAATCGAAGGGCCACCCCATCGGCGCGACGGGCGCCGGCCAGGTCGTCGAGGCCTTCGAGCAACTCACCGGGCGGGCCGGCGACCGACAACTCCCCGGCGCGTCGCGGGGACTGACCCACAACGTCGGCGGCAGCGGCGGCGCCGCAGTCGTACACATCCTGGAACGCGAGGACGAGGTGGAGGTGGCGGGATGAGCGCCCGGGACGACCGGCCTGCCATCGCCGGCGTGGGGGCGTACGCGCCCCGCCTGCGGATCGCGGCCGAGGAGTTCGTCGAGGCGTGGGGCCGATTCGACGCCGGCGGTATCGAGGAGAAGGCAGTTCCCGACGCCGACGAGGACGCGCTGACGATGGCCGTCGAGGCGGCCCGGCGGGCGCTGGCCGCGGCCGGACGCGAGGGCGACGAGCTCGCTCACCTCGCGTTCGCGACGACGACCCCGCCGATGGAAGAGGAGGACCTGACTGCGCGGCTGGCGAGCATGCTCGGCGCGCCAGAGGACGTCTCGACACACATCGCCACCGCCAGTACACGCGCCGGCGGGCAGGCCCTCGACGCGGCACTCGACGCCGGGCCGTGGGGCGAGGGCGTCGGGGTCGTGGCTGCAAGCGACTGCCCGCGTGGCGCGCCAGACAGCGAACGCGAACACGCCGCGGGGGCCGGTGCCGGGGCACTCGTCCTCGCCGGCGAGGGGCCCGGAACCGTCACCGACCGCGCGTCCCACGTCGAACCCTACCCGGGGACGCGCTTTCGGCCGGCCGGCGACAGCGAGACGTCGGGGCTGGGTGTCACGCAGTACGACCGCGACGCGTTCACGTCGGCGCTGGGCGGGGCGGTAGAGAGGCTCTCCTCCGTCGACGACGCGGAGGGCGGTCCGGAGGTGGACGCGGCGGCCGTCCAGTCGCCGGACGGGAAACTCCCCTACCGGGCGGCGGACGCGCTGGGTGTCGACACCGGGACCATCGCGGCTGCCGAGGCCGCCGGCGACCTGGGTGACACCGGCGCGGCGAGCGCCTTCCTCGGGCTGGCGCGGGCGCGCGAGGACGGGGCCGACCGCACCCTGCTCGCGGCCTACGGGAGCGGTGCCGGCGCGAACGCCTTCGTAATCGAGGCCGGTGGCGTGCCCATCGAGGCGGCACTGGCCGGCGGCGAGGAACTGAGCTACGCCGAGTACCTCCGCCGGCGCGGCGAGATAACGAGCGGCGAACCCGAGGGCGGGGGTGCCTACGTCAGCGTTCCCTCCTGGCAGCGGACCATCCCCCAGCGCCACCGCCTCGTCGCCGGCCAGTGTCGGGCGTGTGGGGCGCTGAACTTCCCGCCGGGCGGGGCCTGTTCCGAGTGTGGCGACCCCGTCGCGTACGACCGCGTCGAACTGTCCGGGACCGGGACCGTCGAGGCGGCGACGACCATCGCACAGGGCGGCGCTCCCCCGGAGTTCGTCGAACAGCAGTCCCGGAGCGGCGATTTCGTCAGCGCTATCGTCGCCCTCGACGGGCCCGAGGGCGGGACGGTGAGCGTACCGGCGCAGGTGCTTGCTGGTGACCGGGAGGTGGCGGTCGGCGACGAGGTGGTGACGACGATCCGTCGCGTCTACGAGCAGGAGGGCGTCATCCGCTACGGGTTCAAGACGCAACTGGCTGAGTTGCGGCGATAACGGCGGGAAACGCGCCCGGTGTCTCGGCATCGGTGCTGGAAGCAGTGTAACTATTGCGACCAGCCGTCACACCCGCTCGAACACGGTCGCAATCCCCTGCCCGAACCCGATACACATCGTCGCCAGCCCGCGGTCACTGCCGCGTCGCGCCATCTCGTGGAGCAGCGTCGTCGCGATGCGCGCCCCCGAACACCCGAGCGGATGGCCCAGCGCGATGGCGCCGCCGTTGACGTTCAGCCGGTCGGCGTCGTACCGCTGTTCGATAGCGGGGTGGAGCCAGTCCCAGAAGGGCACCAGCGACATGTGCTCGACGCCCGCCACGGGGTAGACGTCGCCGTCGCCGGCCTCGATGGCGCGGGTCGCGTCGGCGAGCGTCGTCAGCGAGGACCCACATAGCTGTGACCAACCACGAAAACAATCGCACTAATCACTATCAGTCCCACCCACCGCAGCCACAGACCTCCCCACCGACTGCGGTCCTCGCTGTGCTGCGGTCCTCGTCCCTCGCGCGACGCTGTCGTTCACACGAGAGTTCACGACAGCGCGCGCCACCGCACGGCCGGGAGCGCGTCCCGAGCGCCACGAGGTCGAGCAACGCGAGTGAAAACTCATACTGGCGGCTATAAGCCCGTGAGCAATTTCGACCCTACGGGGGGTCGAATATCTTCACGTAGTTATAGCCGTCAGTATCACTCCGGCCGGTACACCCGCCCCCGGAACGTCGCCACCCGCCCGCCGCCCTCGTCGGTCACGACGACCTCGTACTCGGCGGTGCGGCCGGCGGCGTGGGTTTCCTCCGCCGTCGCCGTCAGCGTCTCGCCCACGTCGACGGCCTCCAGATACGAGATGTTCGTCTCCAGGGCGACCGCCGTCCGGCCGTGCGAGTTCGACGCCGCGGCGAAGGCGGCGTCGGCAAGCGAGTAGAGTGCGCCGCCGTGGGGCGTGCCGTGGAAGTTCACCAGTTCGTCGGTGACCGTCAGCTCTGTCTGTGCCTGCCCCGGCGCGAGGTCGGTCACCTCGATGCCCAGCACGTCGCAGTATGGGTCCGAAGCCACGCGCTCCCGGACCTCCTCGGATACGTCTGCCATACTGCCACATCTGCCACCGACCTGAAATGCCTGCTGGTCGGAACGCTCTTTACCCGCGCTGGCGGATACCCTGCACATGCCCTACAGCTACGAACCACACTACTACGAGGACATCGAGGTGGGCCAGACCTTCGAGAGCGCCGGCCGCACCGTCACCGAGACCGAGTTCTCGCTGCACTCGATGCTGACCGGCGACTGGACCGAACTCCACACCAACAGGGAGTACGCCGAGGAGGGTCCCTACGGCCAGCGCATCGCTCACGGCCCCATGACGTTCATCCTCGCGACCGGCCTCTTCCAGCGGACCGGCGTCGTCGAACGCACCGTGATTGCCTTCCTGGGAATGAACTACATGGAAATACCTAATGCCTTGGTAATTAATGAAACCATCTCGGCCGAGTTTGAAGTTGCGGACAAGCGGGAATTGGAC
>PXSU01000005.1 GCA_003022745.1 Halobacteriales archaeon SW_9_67_25 | reverse complement strand
CCTTCGACCAGCTCCTCCATCAACTCGAGATCGCGTATCTTCTCGCGGATCGCCTGGCGGGCAACCTCGCTCCAGTTGATCTCCGGGTGGTCGTCCATCTGGTCCTTCAGCGCATCGTCGACGGAGACGGTGACGTTCGGCATCTCACATAATACTGTGTAGACACAGGAATAAGTAAATTGCGTGCGGCGTGGGGTGGCCGTCGAAGGCGCCGTTCTACGCGGCGTCGTCGAGGCGGGTGACCTCGGCCGAGTTGAATCGCGTCCGGCATTTCGCGACCGTCCACTCGATCATCGTCGCTCGCGAAGACTGCCAGCCCGTCCTGTATATCGACCTCGAAGGAGCGCCCTGTACGGCGTATCTCCTCCAGTCGACCGACCATCCACAGTCGATGGAACTGAGCGTCGTCGACGAAGTCCCATCGTTCCCGACGGATCGGCGCCCCATCGTCGCGAGTCACGATGACCGTCGTACCGTTCGCGTCGCCTGGCAGGAACTCCCGGACCCGAATGCTGACTCGCAGCCCGACGCGACCAGCGAACCCGCTCGCTAGAGCGACCCCGCCCTGAAGGGCGAGGCTTGCACTCGAAATTCACGTCATTCGTGCTTTCCTCGTCGCTGTCGCCCGCCTCACTGGTCGTCGCTCCCGCGTCGTCGGCGGCGCCGTCGCCGGGGGATCTCCCGGCGCTCGACTGTCGAGTCGTCGCCGTCACTCTCACCGTTCTGTTCTGTGTCCGCAGCGGCCTCTTGGTCAGCTGGCGCCGAACTCGCGTCCCCGCGCCCGTTGCGACCGTCGGCTCCATCAGCAGCGTCCTCAGCATCGTCGACGACATCACGTACCGCCCACCGCTCTCTGCTGGCGACCCGTGTCGACGGTATGGCACGGCGCTGGCCCGGTATACCCTCGGAGAGCGGACGACGCTGGCCTGTGAGACGTGCGGGTTCGCGGATCTCTCGATGTCGATGGGTGACCGGCCGGGTCACGACGCGGAGCCGGAGCCACGGTGAAAGACGCGCGCCACCCGGGCGTCGAGATCGCTCGCTTGCCCGGCAGTCAGTAGTGGCGAAAGAGGAGGTGCCGCACGTCGTCTTTCGTCCGCACCGGTTCGGTCGAGCCGTCGGGCAACTCGACCTCGTAGGGCGTATCGCCCGTGCCCTCGCGCCACTTGTCGTCGTGCTCGTCGAGCAGCCGGTTTGCCGCCGAGAGGGGATTGCCGTTGCCGCCAGCCGTCCCATCCGGAACACCCGGACTGTTGCCCTCCCCGGTGGCCCCGTCAGCCGGAGACGACTCCTCGACGTCCCCCGAGGAGGACTCCCCGGTGTCGTTCGGGGACGACTCGTCGGCGGCGTCCGGTCCTGCCCGGAGTGTTGCGGCGAACTCCTCGGGACCGAGTTCTGCCAGGAGCTGTCCGCGCATCTCGTCGGCGTCGATGCCGCTGCCGGGGACGCCCGACACGTCGCTGGCAACCCGCTGGAGTTCGGGATACTCCGCCGTGGCGATGATGTCGGAGGCACTGCGTTCGTCGTTCCGTTCGTCCGGTGGCGTGTACGTATCGAGCAAATACTCGAGAGCGTCCTGCGGACGGACGTGTCCGTAGGAGTCGACGAACGCCTCTTCCATGTCCTGGCGGACCGCCTCGAGACGGTCGTACTGGTCTTCCGTGACCGATAACTCCGGCATGAACGGGGCAGACGAAGGCGAGCGGCATAATTCGTTCCCTGTCCCTGTCTTGGCCAAGGTTGATTACCGCATCCGCGCTAGACACGACTATGCCCTGCCCACGGTGTGGGGGGACGCTCACGACATTCACCGTCGATGCGACCGACAGATCGGCCGAAGTCTGCGAATCCTGTGGGTTCGCGGGCGTGCCGACCTCCCACCGCTCGGACGGGGACGAGGCCGAGTCCTGGGAGCAGGTGATGGCACGGTTCGACGGGACGTTGCCCCCGGCGCGCACCGCCCGGAGGGACGGCGAGGTGGTCACCGCACCAGCCGACGACCCGGATCCACGGATCGATCCCGGGCGTCTCGACGAGTCAGTACCTGTCGGCCACTCTCTCCGCGACGGGCGGGAGGCCGAGAGCGAAGAAACGGACGGTGACTAGTCGTCGGTTTCGGCCCCGGTCTCGCCGGTGTCGCGGGACTGCTCACCCGACCGGTCGGCGGTGCGCTCCTCTTCAGAGCGCGCAGCGACCAGCGCACCCTGGGCGACGCTGTACATCGGGTTGTCCGCGCGGCTCACGTCGCTGATCGAGAACGGGAGGTTGGCGTCGGCCAGCCGCTCGGAGAACAGGTCCTCGAACCCGTCGGGACTCGATGTCCCACCCGTCACGACCACGGGCACGTCGAGACCTTCCTCGACGTCCTCCTCGTCGACCTCGCTGATGATGTTCTCGATGACGTAATCGAGCAGGTTGTCGTAGTAGATGCTGAGCGCACCTTCGATGCCGCCGACGTCGGTCTCGAAGTCGAGCGCGAAGTCCTCCTCCTTGACAGAGGTCACCTTGTCGACGGGGTTGCCGGTCGCCTGTGCGGCCTTCTCGTCGATCCAGTCGCCGCCGCGCGCGATGGAGAACTTCATCACCGGCACGGCGTAGTAGGCCAGACAGATGTTGGTCATGCCGGCGCCGAAGCTGACGCCGAGCCCGGTGAACTCCCGGTTGGCCAGCTCCGAGTATATCACGGCCATCCCCTCGTTGATCGGTTCCGGACTGTACCCCATGTCGTCCAGCAGTGACTCGATTGTCTTCTGGTGGTAGAGGGTCGACACGTCCGCGTCGATGGGGTCGGCGGGAACCGAAAAGAAGAGCAGTTCGTCGTGGTGGTGGGGCTCCCCGACCACCTGTTCGGTGATCAGTTTGATCATCGGGATGGCCGACTGCTCGTCGCTCGAGAGGATGCCTGCCTGCATCGGTCGCCGGGTCTCCTCGTTGAAGATGTTCGCGAAGTTCAAGGCGTCGTCGCCGACGATGTAGACCTGGTCGTCTTTCCGGATGTGCAGTACGTCACTCCGCGTGAGCATCTGCTCGGCCATGTCGCTGTAGTCGATCTCGACAAAGGAGTTGCGTTGCTGGACGAAGACTGTCTCGTCGCCTTCCTGCCTAGCCGAGAGAATGTTCATCGTTCCGACGTCGAGGCCCTGTGCCATACGCCCACATTTGCGCACGGGGCGCAAAAATCTACCCTTCTCCGACCTCTCGTAGTGACTGCTGTGAGCCCCCACTGGATCGATGGTACGGCGCGACGCGGTCGAAACAGGAATCCGGGACAGCAGCCGCTCTCACTCGAATAGCTTCTCGCGGAGTGACTCGATGACGCCCTCGTCGGCGTCGACCCCAGTCTCGATCTCTTCGTCCTCCCGTTGCTGGCGGAACTCGGTGAGTGCCGCCACCTGGTCGTCGGGACTCTCCGTGCGCGCCGTCTCCTGCTCGCCGCCCTGCAACTGCCGGAGGCCGCTCACGGCGTCGTCGACGTCGTCGGATGCCGACCGGGTCTCGGTCGCGGTTTCGACGCTGGAGCGCTCGATATCCGGGGTTTCGGGCATGTCAATCTCCAGCCGTTTCGTGTTCGACTTCTGCTCGACCCCGCCCCAGGTGAGCGACGAGTCCGATACGGCCTCGTTGATGTCCGCCTGGACCTGTTCGTCGCTGACAGTCTCGCCAGCGTCGCTGTCGTCGCGACCACCGCCACCCTCGCCGCCAGCCGTCGCGGTACCGGTCCGCTGTGGGGCCACGCTGTCGACGTACTGTGCGACGAGAGACGACCCCGTCGCGGCCGCGAGGAGGACGACGCCGACCGCGTAGGTGCTGAGGACACTGACGTCGTTCCCGGCGGAGGTCCACTGATACGGATACACCTGCGTGAGCCAGGCCGTCCCCGCGAGACAGACAGCCGCCCCGAGGAGACTCGCGGCCATCGTCCGCCGTCCCACCGGCAGGAGGACGGTGACGCTCACGCCGACGGCCGGAAGCGCGAGCATCGTGAACACGAGCGCCACCTCGCGGAGCTGCCAGAACACGTCCGACCCGGATGGCTGGAGTCCGCTGTAGACGAACAGCGCGAGGCCGACGAGTCCGAGAGCGATGCCCCCGAAGAACGCCCCGAATCCGACGTAGATGTCGCGCTGGCTGTCCGGTTCGCCCACGTACCGTCTGTACAGAGCAGTCAGGGGTCCCTCGGCCGCGGATTCCTCTTTCCCGGGGTCATCGGTTGCGGGAGAGGTTGCCATATCAGTATCGTGAGGGTCGAGCGTTATAAATTTGGTCGCGCGTGTCCGACTCCGACAGACGCGGCTCCAGCCGAAACGGGACCCGTTACAGACGGTCTGCGTACCGGTGTCAGAGTAGGGGAAGCGGTCCGCTCGCGCCGGTATTCGGGGAGAGAGACGCTCCAGTAGTCTCTGCCGGCAGGCCCGAATGACCCGCGAGTTTCTGGAGTATCCGGTAGCGCGTCTGATACGGATTGCTGTCGCTATTTTTCAGGTCGACCGCACGCCGTACTGCGGTCGATCCAGTAATGAACGACAGCAATCCGTATGACGCGCGTCTGACGGCTTGCCGACATTTATCGGCGTGCGCGACAACCACCTGCGTATGGGAGTCCAGTGCAAGCTGCTGGGCCACGTTCGTGATTCCACGGAGTTCGAAGAACGGCAGGAGACGCGTCCGAACGGAACGGTTCTCATCTGCCGGGAGTACCAGGTCTGTCGACGGTGCGGCGACCGGGCAGAGATGTACCGGAACGAACAAGTGCTGACACCACAGGCGGCCGAAGCCGACACACGCACTGCGGCCACCACGGAGGGAGTGGGTGCCAGCGGACAACCGGACACAGCGACCGCGGCGGCGGAAGAACCCGACACGACAGACAGTGATTCCCGGGATGCCGCGGCCGTTCCCGCGTCCGAGTTTGGGACCGAAGGCGAGAAACGAGGCGATAGTCCGGGGAGCGAGGGAGCCGACGCTGGCGGCGCGTCCGCAGCCGGGTGCCGGGACCGGGAGGCCGCTGATTCGACCGGACGGGACCAGGTTACCGACGACGCGGTGATCCTCTCGGATTCCTCGGCAGACGCGGGCCGACCGACGGCGGACACGCCTACCAGGGTCAGAGCGGACGGGACGGGTCCACCGCTGTCGGCCCCCGGTACTGACGGCGCGGTGATCCTCTCGGCGTCATCGACAGACGCGAATCCGTCGAGAAGAAAGAAAAACGGCCGCCCCGAGTCCACTGCAAAGCGACGTGATTCGTCGCAGGGCACTGGAGGGGGCAGTCCACCGACATCGTCGTTCGGTGCCGGGAGAGGAACGGACGGGCGGCTGAACTGCACGAGTTGCGGCCGGGAGTGGGACCGCGACGCGACGTCGCTCCGTGCTGGCGACCTGTGCCCCGGGTGTCGGGAGGCGTACGTCGAGGAGGCGTGACCGGTCTTCCGGGGCCGGAAGGTGCCCGACCTGGAGTGGATCGGCGGGCGCATCCTCCTCTCGAACAAGCGGCTGGTACTCGCGAGTAACGAGGGCAAGCGCACCATCCCGCTCGCGTCGGTGCAGTCCATTACGTCCCGCCAGGACGCAGCGAAACCGCTCGCGAAAGTCTCGAACTACATTACCCTGAAGACGGGCGGGGACGTGGAACACCTCGCCGTCGAGGGGGGAGTCGTCCGCGACACCGGCTGGGAGAAGGGGCAGCTGAAAATCGAGGAGGCGTCGGTCGCACTGGCGCTCACCTCGGGTCAGTTCGTTGAGGTCGAAATCGACGAGGTCGGCACGGTCGAGACCACCGAAACCGAAGTGATGGGCGAGACGCGCACGGTCGCCGAGGTCAGCCACACACAGGAAGCGACCGCGGTGGAGACACACGTCTCGGGTGTGGGCCGGCAGGTGACGGTGCTGGCCTCGCTGCTCCGGAGGGGCGAGGAGAAGAACACGACCGACGTCGATCTCAGCGAGCAGGAGAGCGAGGTACTGATGGCGCTGTACTCGGGCGTCTCGCCGTTCCAGATCCCGGAGTTCGTCGGGATAGACGTCGACACCGTCGAGGGGATTTTCGACGGACTCACCGAGGAGGGGATTCTCGAAGAGCAGCGTACCCGCCGTGAGGTCGAACTCAAGGCACGCGGGCGCCACATCGCCAGCGAGGCGACCGACGAGGAGTAAGCGCGGCCGCGTCGAAGAGTGCCACGGACAGCGCTCAGAACTCGTCGGTGGTTCGCACGCGCACGCTCGCCGGCCGCTTGACGAACTCACCCGTTCGGCTGGCGACGATCTGGCGCACGCCACGCTGTGCCGCGACGTCGAGGACGCGCTGGGTCAGCGCCCCGTCGAGGACGACAGCGTCGGGTACCGTCTCGGCGGCCTCGACGGCGTCGAAGGCGTCCTCGACAGTCGCCTCCGCGAGGATACCCAGGGCGTCGTCGAGCAACCGCACCGTCCCGGTACCGGCCACGTCCTCCGCGTGGCCGGCCAGCGTCTGTGGGGAGCCGTCGGCGCCCTGGCGGGTGTCCGACTCCTCGCCAGTCTGTGTGGGTCCGGTCGGCCCGGACGTGTCTGGCGCCGACTCCGACGCCTCCGCCGATTCGGTCGGCGTCGGCCCGGAATCACCGCTCGGCCCGTCGGTAGCCCCCTCTGGGTCGGTGGTCGTCTCGCGTGCGACCGTGCCACCGTCGGCGTCGACGCGTTCGCCGGGTGCCCCGTCGGCGTCGTCGGTGCCGTCACCCACCGTGGCCGCCCGCGGGGAACTCGACTCGGCCACCTCCTCGTAGAGGACCTTCTCGCGCAGGGCCGAGAGCACCGCGTCCCGCGAGAGGTCCTCGACTGACCGGCTGGCGGGCGCAAAGGCCACGTAAT
>PXSU01000004.1:7437-13221 GCA_003022745.1 Halobacteriales archaeon SW_9_67_25 | reverse complement strand
GGGCGAGACACTGCGGGAGTTTCTGGCAGAACTACCCGCCGGCGACCGGCGGGAAGAGGCTGACCGTGTCGCCGTCCTCGAGTTCCGTCGCCAGGCCGTCGATGTGCGTGATGTCGCGTCCGTTCTTCAGGATGGAGACGAACTCGGGGACCTGTCCGTCGTCGTCGAACAGGTCCATGTCGGGGTACTCCTCCGAGAGGGACCGGAGAACGTCACCGACTGTCTCGGTGTCGTCGTATTCCCGGGAGAACGTCTTCTGGCCGACGGTCGCCCTGAACGTCGCGAAGGCACGAAACTCGATCTCCATACCTCCCTTTTCGGGGCAGAGGGTATAAGCCGGACGGATACTCCCGGGGTCGTGGGTGTTTTTGTCTCCGTCCACGTACGGGGGGTATGAACACGGACGACCGCCGGAGTGCGGGATTCAAGGACCGGACCCGGGTCGCGGCCGCCCGGTCACAACTCCTGTCGGCCATCGACCCCCACGACCGGAGCGAGTCGGTACCGCTCGGTGACGCGGACGGGCGGACCGTCGCCGCACCGATCACGAGTCCCCGACCGGTGCCACACTACCCGCGCGCGGCGATGGACGGCTACGCGGTCCGCGCGGCGGACACCTTCGGGTCGAGCGACCGGTCGCCGGTCGCGGTTCGACGGCTCGCTGAGGACGCCGACACCGTGGCCCCGGGCACCGCCCGGCGTGTCCACACCGGGAGCGAACTCCCGGATGGCGCCGACGCGGTCGTGATGGTCGAGGACACCGAGACAATCGGCGGGGACGTAGAAGTGTACGGCGCGGTCGCAGAGGGCGCGAACGTCGCCCCCGTCGGCGAGGACGTCGGGCAGGACCAGCGCCTCTACGACCCCGGCCACCGGCTCCGCCCGTCGGACCTGGGACTGCTGAAGTCCGTCGGTGCCACCGAAGTCGAGGTCTACGACCGCCCGCGGGTGAGCGTGATTCCGACCGGCGAAGAACTCGTCCAGGCCGACCCCGACCCCGGCGAGGTCATCGAGACGAACGGACAGACCGTCAGCCAGTTGGTCGAGCGGTGGGGCGGGGCGGCCACCTACCGCGACGTCGTGACCGACGACCCGGCACGGCTCCGCGAGGCAATCGAGCGCGACCTCGACCACGACGTGGTCGTCACGACCGGCGGCTCCTCGGTCGGCGAGCGGGACTACCTCCCGGAGGTGCTGACGGAACTCGGCGAGATACTCGTCCACGGGGTCGCGCTCAAGCCCGGCCACCCCGTCGCGCTCGCACGCGCCGAGGGGACGCCCGTCCTGGCGCTGCCGGGGTATCCCGTCGCCTGTATCGTCAACGCCGTCCAGTTCCTCCGGCCGGCGGCAAAGCGCGTCGGCCACATGGCCTGCCCGGCGTTCCCGACCCGGACCGCGACGCTCGACCGGAAGATATCGAGCGACCCGGGGACGCGCACGTTCGTTCGCGTCCAGCTACAGGCGGCCGACGGAGACGAAGGGACCGATGAGAACGTCGCCGTCCCGACGCGGGCCAGCGGCGCGGGAGTGCTCTCGAGCGTCGCGCTGGCCGACGGCTGGGTCGTCGTCCCGGAGGGGCGGGAGGGCTACGATGCCGGCGCCACGGTCGCGGTCGAGAACTGGGAGCGGTCGGCGTGAGCGAGCGCAAGGAGTTCCGCGACCTGGTCCCGCCGGAACGGGCACGCGAGGTCATCGCCGGCCTCGAACTCGGCGGCGGGACCGAGCGAGTCCCCCTCGACGCGGCGCGGGGGCGGGTACTGGCCCGCCGGGTCGACGCCGACATCGACGTGCCGGGGTTCGGCCGCGCGACCGTGGACGGCTACGCGCTCCGCGCCCGCGACACGTTCGGCGCCGACGAGGCCGACCCCGCGAGGCTGGGCGTCGTCGGCGACGTCCACACCGGCGAGAAGCCGGGCGTCACGGTCGAGTCCGGGACTGCCGCCTCCGTCTCGACGGGCGCCGTCATGCCGCCGGGTGCCGACGCGGTCGTGAAGGTCGAGCGGACGACCCGCGAGGACGGCGAGGTGGCGGTGCGCACCGCCGTCGCGCCCGGCGATGGCGTGATGGCCGCCGGTGCCGACGTCGCCGCCGGGGAGCGCGCACTCGGGCCCGGAATCCGGGTGACACCCCGCGAGGTCGGGCTACTCTCCGCGCTCGGCGTCGACGAGGTGCCCGTCCGCGAGCGCCCGCGTGTCGGGATACTCTCGACGGGCGACGAACTGGTCCGGCCGGGCGATCCCCTAGAGCACAGCCGCGGGGAGATCCACGACGTCAACAGCTACACCATCGCGGCCAGCGTCGAGGAGGCCGGGGGGGAGCCGGTCCTGTACCCCCACGCCGGCGACGACTACGGGGAGATGGAGCGGCTCCTCCGCGAGGCGGCCACGGAGTGTGACCTCGTGTTGACCTCGGGGTCGACCAGCGCCAGCGCGGTCGACGTCGTCTACCGGGTCGTCGAGGAGTGTGGCGAGTTGCTGTTGCACGGCGTGGCGGTCAAGCCCGGCAAGCCGATGCTGGTCGGCACCATCGAGGGGGCGGCCTACGTCGGGCTCCCCGGCTATCCGGTCTCGGCGCTGACGATCTTCCGGACGTTCGTCGCGCCCGCCATCCGCGAGGCTGCGGGGCTCGAGGAGCCACCCACGGAGCGGGTCAGCGGCGAGATGGCGGTCCGCGAGCGCTATGCCGAGGGTCGGCTCCGGCTCATGCCGGCCGGGCTGGTCGAGCGCGGCGACGGCGGGACGCTGGTCTACCCAGTCGACAAGGGCAGCGGCGCGACCACGAGCCTCGTCGAGGCCGACGGCATCGTGGAGGTGCCCGCCGACACCGACTACCTCGGGGAGGGCCAGCCCGTCGAGGTGCAACTGTTCTCGCCGGAGGTGCGCCCGCCGTCGGTGCTGGCGGTCGGCGAGGACGACCCCGCTTTCTCGCGGTTCCTCGACGCCATCGACCGGCCCCGCTTCCTGCCGGTCGGGTCAGGGGAGGGGCTCCGGCGGCTCCGTGACGGAGTGCCGGACGTCGCGGTCGTGGCCGGGCCGACCGAACGCGACGTCGAGAGCGTCGAGCTCGGCGCCTGGTCCCGGGAGTGGGGCCTGGTCGTCCCCCCGGAGAACCCCGCGGGGGTCGAGGGACTCGCCGACCTCGTCGACCGCGAGGTTCGCTTCGTCAACCGGAATCGCGAGTCCGGCCTCCGGGCCAGCCTGGAGGCGGCGGTCTCGGAACTGGCCGACGACCGGGGAACCACCGCCGCCGGGGTGACCGACACAATCGACGGCTTCGAGCTGACGCGGCGGGCCCACGAGAGCCCAGCCCGGATGGTCGAGGATGGCGAGGCCGACGCCGGCCTCGGGTTGCGCGCGAGCAGCGAGGCGCTCGGCCTCGGGTTCGTCCCCCTGGGGACCCAGCGCGTCCGGGCGCTCGCGAACCCGGACCGGGCCGGGAAAGCCGGGATCCGGGACCTGGAGACCGCGATCGCCGACGGGACGGTACTCGATACCCTCGCCGGGTTCGAGCAGTGATTACGGCGCCGGCGTCTGGTCGTATTTCGATCTGGGAGGGTGAACACAGACTGTCACGGCAGACGCCTCCCCCTCCGAGCCGGCAGGCGTCACCCCATCTGTTTGGACCGGCATGGTCGGCGCGGCGTCGAGGTCGGTATCACCGACAGAGGCGAAGTGCAACCCTTCACCGGCGAGGTCTGTGAGAGTGGCTGTCTACAGCAAAGTCTAACCGGAAGGGGTGTGAACACCCGTGTGATGCCAACAGTCGAATACCTCAACTACGACGTCGTAGACGACGAAGGATGGGACATGTACGACGACCCCGTCTTCGAGGAGGCCGCCGACGCTGGCCTCGACAACGAGGACTACGGTACCCTCGAGGTCAACGAGGGCGAGTACATCCTCGAAGCTGCCGAGGCCCAGGGCTACGACTGGCCGTTCTCGTGTCGGGCCGGCGCCTGTGCGAACTGTGCTGCCATCGTCCTCGACGGCGAAATCGACATGGACATGCAACAGATCCTCTCCGACGAGGAAGTCCAAGACAAAAACGTCCGCCTGACCTGTATCGGCTCGGCCGCCACCGACGAAGTGCGCATCGTCTACAACGCCAAACACCTCGATTACCTCCAGAACCGCGTCATCTGATCAACGGCGTAACACGCTTGTTAAACGAGCGGACGATTCCGGGGGCTGCGCCGTCAGCTATCCCCGGATATTCTCCACACACAGTCGGTATAGTGCATCTTTCCCATCCGTCTGTGGACCGGAACAGAGTTTCGAACCGCCTCCAGCGGCAACTCGTGTGTCTGCTCGACGTTCTCGTCTGCCAGGATCCGATACGCCATCAGTCGGGGACGTCGTCGGGGTCGGTAGTCAGATGCTCGTGGTCTTCGACTGCCGTCTCGCGCTGGCGTTCGACGGCGCGCATCTCTTCTGGATGGTCATGGTAGTAGGTGAGCGCTCGGTAGACATCGGCCACGTCAACGTCATGACGGTCGGCGACCGTCCGCGGTTCGAGACCGCGGTCCTCGACCTGCGTTTTGATGAACTGAACGGTGATCCGTCGGCCTTCGAGATGTGGCTCGTCGTGTAGTTCCCGCACGATCCGCCTCGATACCTGGCTCATACGCCGTCTACGCTGGCATCGAACTTGAACGTCGGGTTCGGGGGACCCATCCAGTCTACTGGACAGCCGCGGTCATAGCTCGGTGAATCTCTATCGGGGATTCCGTCGACCGGTATACTCTCCCCAGGCGCGACGCCGCGCCGCTCCGGTAGCGTACATATTTATGTTCCTGCCTCGATTGAGGGGTATGTCCGAGGAGCACGACCTCGACAGACGGAGATTTCTCACGTACGGAAGCGCCACAGCGACGTCTTTCGCCCTGGCTGGCTGTGTGTTCGGCGGCGACAGTGGCGCCGGGAGTAGCGATGGCAACGGCGGCGACGGTGGCGACGGCGACACTGGTGACGGCGAGGACGGCGAGGACGGCATGGACGGCGTGGGCGAGGCAGAGTGGCGGAGCATGGAGGAACCGGAGACGCGGATCGGCTACCTTGAGCGGGCGAACCTGGCGGCCCACCAGGAGGCGCCATGGATCTACCTCAACAGGCAGTTCAGCGTCTACGGGCAGGCGACCCGGCTGGACTGGGAACCCCGCCGCGACGAACTGATCGCGGCCTACGAGATCACGCCCACCGACGGGGACGGCGAGGTCGTCATCACGCAGGGGCAACTCGACTCCGGACTCGACCCCCACGACCACCGCGAGACGCCCACCGACAACGTCGTCACGCAGGCCCACGACGGCGTTCTCGAGCGGGACCGCGAGGGCACCATTGTCGAGGGCCTGGCAGAAGAGTGGGAGCGAATCGAGGACGGCCACGTCCGCTTTCACCTGCGGGAGGGCGTGACCTTCCACAACGGCGACGACCTCACGCCGGCCGACGTGGCCTACAGCGTCAACCGGATCGTCGACCCCGAGGTGGGCGGCCTGGAGAGCCCACAGCGCGACCAGCTCGCGGGCGTGACGAGCGCGGAGGTGGCCGGCGACGCCGAGCGCGCGGTCGACGTCTTCTCGGACGGGCTGAACCCGATCGTCTTCCAGGAGTTCGCGACCTACTGTGACGTGGTCCGGGAGGACTGGATCGAGGAGCGCGAGAGCGGCGCGATCAACAGCGACATGAACGGTACCGGCCCCTTCCAGGTCGTCGAGTACGAGTCCGACGTCGAAGTCGTCTTCGAGGCCCACGAGAACTACTGGCGGGGCGAACCCGACATCGACCG
>PXSU01000004.1:0-7415 GCA_003022745.1 Halobacteriales archaeon SW_9_67_25 | reverse complement strand
GTCATCTACAACGCGATGCGGTTCGACGTCGAGCCCTTCGACAGCCGGGCGTTCCGGATGGCGATGAACTACGCCATCGACCTCGAATCGATCATCGAGGACGTCCTCAACGGGTTCGCCGGCCAGACGGGCCAGCCGACCCTCGAAGGGTTCGTCGGCTACAACGAGGACGTCGACCCCTATCCCTACGACCCCGAGCGGGCCGAGGAACTCGTCGAAGCGTCGGGCTATGCCGGCGCCGAAATCGAACTCCACACGCCCGTCGGCCGGTACCTCAGCGACCTCGAGATCGCACAGACAGTCGCGGGGTTCGTCGACGACCTCGGGAACGTCTCGGCGTCGGTCCAGCAACGCGACTTCGGCGGCCTCGTCGAGGAGTTGCTCGACGGCGACATCACGACCAGCCCCGACTGGTACCTGATCGGGTGGGGCAACGCCACATTCGACACCAGCCAGACGCTGATCCCGCTGTTGACCAGCGACGGCGCGCTGACGACGTTCAAAGACGAGGACTTTGACCACCTGGTCGACCGCTCGCAGGAACTGCCAACGAACGAGTAGGCGGTGGACATGTCGCTTGGCCGGTTCCTGCTCAGGCGCGGTGTGCACGGGGTGTTCGTCGTCTGGGGAGTCGTGACCGTGGTCTTCCTGTTGCGCTTCATCTCGCCGGGTGACCCGGTCAACTTCATCGCGCCCCTGGACGCCAGTCCGGAACTCCGGCGCCGGATCGCCGAGGAACTGGGGCTGAACCGGCCGATGTACGTCCAGTATGCCGAGTATCTGGCGGGGCTGGTCCGTGGCGACATGGGCTTTTCGTACCTCCGGGGCCAGGAGGCAAGTGCCATCGTGTTCGCGCGCCTGCCGGCGACAATCGAACTCGCGGTGGCGGCGTCGGTCGTCGCGGTCGTCATCGCCATCCCGCTTGGCGTGATCAGCGCGACCCGGCGCCACCAGCCCGCCGACTACGGGGCGACGCTGTTCTCGCTGGTCGGCATCTCGACGCCGAACTTCTGGCTGGGCATCATGCTCATCCTGGTGGCGGCCGTCCAGTTGAACCTCTTTCCGACCAGCCAGCGCCCCGTCGGCTTTCTGGAGATCTTCGGCCACCTCGTGGCGGTCGAACTCGCGGGGCCGTCGGTTGCGGTGCCCCTGGACGTCCGGGCGTTCGCCGGGACGCTGGGGACGTGGCTGTGGCACATCACGCTGCCCGCGCTCACCCTGGGCACGTACTTCACGGCACTGATCACGCGGCTGACCAGGAGCGGGATGCTCGACGAACTGGGCAAACCCTACGTCGACGCCGCCCGGGCGAAGGGACTGCCCGAGACGCTGGTGCGGTACCGCCACGCGCTCCGGAACACGCTCATCCCGGTCATCACCGTGCTGGGCCTCCAGCTGGGGACGCTCATCGGCGGAGCGGTCATCACCGAGGCCGTCTTCGCCTGGCCCGGGCTCGGAACGTTGTTGATCGGCTCGATCAACGTGCGTGACTGGCCGCTGATCCAGGCGTCCCTTATCGTCATCGGCGTGAGCTTCGTCCTGCTGAACATCGCCGTCGACGCGCTGTACGCGTCGCTGGACCCGCGGGTGGACTACGAATAATGGTTTCCGACCGGACGAAACGGAACCTGAAGGCGGAACTCCGGGAGAGCGCGCTCGCGAAACTCGGCGTGGCGCTGGTCGCGCTGGTCCTTGTCGCAGCAGCCTTCGCGCCACTCCTGGCACCCCACGACCCGACGGCGACCGACCCCGGGAACGCCTCGCTCCCGCCGCTTGGCTTCTCGACGACCGAGAACCAGACGACAAGCGAGATGGTCGACGGCGAGATTCAGGTGGTCGAACAGGAGGTCCAGGTCAACGCGACGGCGAGCCACCCGCTGGGCACCGACTCGGTGGGCCGTGACGTCCTCTCGCGGGTACTCTTCGGCGCGCGCACCTCGTTGCTTGTCGGCATCTTCGGGACTGCACTGGCGGTCGCGCTGGGCGTGGTCGTGGGGCTGACCGCGGGCTACTACGGCGGCCGCGTCGACGACGGGCTGATGCGCGTCGCCGACGTAATGTTGGCGTTCCCGTCGCTGGTGCTTGCCATCGCTCTCATCGGTCTGTGGGGGCGCCAGTCGATCGCCATCCCCGACCCGTTCGTGCGTCTCGGTCTCGCCCCGGGGATGCCAGAATCGGCGGTCATCCCGGGGACGGTCGTGGTTGTCGTCGCGCTGGTCAACTGGGTGTGGTTTGCCCGCGTCGCTCGCGGGGAGGCCCTCTCGATCCGCTCGGCGGAGTACGTCACCGCCGCCCGGGCGATCGGTGCCTCCGACCGGACGATCATCCGCGAGCACGTCCTCCCAAACAGCATCACGCCCATCCTGGTGCTGGCGACCATCCAGATTGCGGCGATCATCCTGCTGGAGAGCGCGCTCTCCTTCCTCGGGTTCTCGGGGGCGAACCTCTCGTGGGGCCTCGACATCGCACAGGGCCGGGACTACCTCGCCAGCTCGTGGTGGATCGCCACGATGCCGGGGATCGCGATCGTCATCTCTGTCGTCGGCATCAACCTGATCGGCGACTGGCTGCGCGACGCGCTCGACCCCGGCGTCGACCAGGGCGAGGGGGGAGTCTGATGGCCGACCTCCTCAGAGTGCGGGACCTGCAGACGCGGTTTTTCACCCAGGAGGGACAGGTCAACGCCGTCGACGGCGTGAGCTTCGAGGTCCGCGAGGGCGAGGTGTTCGGCGTCGTCGGAGAGTCGGGGTCGGGCAAGAGGTTGCGCGACGCCGACCTCGCCGCGGACGTCCGCGCGGACCGCCCGGACGCCGTCGACGGGTCGTTCGTCGACCTCCTGGGGTTGCCCGACCGCGTGCGGCGGGGATTGCGCGGGCCGACCTTCGGCACCGTCTTTCAGGACCCCGCGAGCAGCCTCAACCCCTCGCTGACGGTCGGCGAGCAGATCGCCGAGGCCGTCGAGGTCCAGCGCCGCGCCGACGCCAACCCGCGGTCGGTGGACTCGCGCACCCAGGGGTACGGCCTGGCGAAGTTCCTGGTCGGCGGCACCGTTCCCGGTAGCGGCTATCTCGACGAGGCGAGCGAGGCCCGGGCAGTCGAGTTGCTCGAACAGGTCGGCATTCCCGACCCGGCCGAGCGCGCCGAGGAGTACCCCCACGAGTACTCGGGCGGGATGTTACAGCGGGCGCTGATCGCCCAGGTGCTGGCGGGCGAACCCGACCTGCTGGTCGCCGACGAACCCACCACCGCCCTGGACGTCACTGTTCAGGCACAGATACTCGATTTGCTGGCGGACCTGCAGGCCGAGCGGGGGATGACCATCCTCCTGATAACGCACAACCTGGGCGTGATCGCCCGGATGTGCGACCGCATCGCAGTCATGTACGCCGGCGAGATCGTCGAACGCGGGACGCTCTCGGACGTCTTCGAGCGGCCGGTCCACCCCTACACGCAGGGCCTGCTCGGGTCGGTTCCGGACCTCGATTCCGTGGGCGGACGCCTCACGCCCATCGCCGGGAACGTCCCGAGCCTGCTCGATTCGGAGATGGGCGAGCGCTGTTACTTCGCCGACCGCTGTCCGAAGGCCATGGAGGCCTGCCTCGATGACCCCGACGAACGGTCGGCCGCCGGCAGCGCGGACCACACCGCACGGTGCGTGCTGACGGGGATGGACTACGGCGACAGCCCCCCACTGGCCGAGGACCACTTCGGGGATGGGCCGAGCCGGGACGGCCACGACGGGGGTGACCCGTAGCGTGTCTGCGGATGGAGAGCCCCTCGTCGATGTCGACGAACTCGTCAAGCACTTCGTCGAGAACGACACGCTGGTAGACCGGCTGACCGGGACCGAGCCAACGGCGGTGCGGGCAGTCGACGGCGTGAGCTTCGCGGTCCACCGGGGCGAGACGCTGGGCCTGGTCGGGGAGTCGGGCTGTGGGAAGTCGACGGCCGGCAAGACGCTCCTGGGGCTCCAGGAGCCGACAGACGGGGACGTCCGGTTCCGGGGAGAGTCCGTCTACGACCGCTCGGGGGCGGCACTCGCGGAGTTTCGCCGCGAGGCAAGTATCGTCTTCCAGGACCCCTTTTCGAGTCTCGACCCGCGCAAGACGGTCGGGGCGACGGTCAAACAGCCCATGGACGTCCACGACGTGGGGACGCTGGCCGAGCGCCGCGAGCGCGTCCGGGACCTGCTCGAACGGGTGGGGCTGTCGGCCGACCAGTTCGACCGGTATCCCCACGAGTTCTCGGGCGGCCAGCGCCAGCGGGTCGCCATCGCCCGCGCGCTCGTCCTGGAACCGGACTTTGTCGTCCTCGACGAACCCACCAGCGCCCTGGACGTGAGCGTCCAGGCACAGATCCTGAACCTGCTCGCGGACCTCCAGGCGGAGATGGGGCTGACATACCTGTTCATCAGCCACGACCTGAGCGTCATCCGGCACATCTGCGATAGGGTCGCGGTGATGTACCTGGGCGAACTCGTGGAGGTCGCACCCGCCGGGGGCATCTTCGAGAACCCCCGCCACCCGTACACGCAGGCGCTACTGGAGAGTGTCCCACGGGTCGACACAACGGAGCGGGACCGCGATGTCGTGCCGCTGTCGGGGGATGTCCCCTCGCCACGGGACCCGCCCTCGGGGTGTCGGTTCCGTACCCGGTGTCCCGAGGTCATCCCGCCGGACGGCTGTGACCTCTCGCAACAGGCGTTCCGGGCAGTGATGGACCTGCGCGGGCGTGTCGAAAACGGAACGCTCCCCGTCGGGCGTCTCCGGACCGAACTCGGAGCGGACGGGGAGCGAGCGGACCCGGAAGCGGTGGCCGAGCGGCTGTACGACCGTACGGTAGACCGGGAGTTGCCGGCCGACCACGCGGCGTCCGTCCGGGACGCGCTCCGCGCGGTCGCCGAGGGACGCGACGCGGAGGCAGCCAAGCTGCTCCGGGAGCGCTACGAGACCGTCTGCGAGACCACGCCCCCGACGGGCGAGCGCGCGGCCTGCCACCTCCACGAGGACTGACCGGCCCGGTCCCACGCTATCTTGCCACACCCAGGTCTGCTCCGTGCCGATGACCGGATGGTTCTACAACCGTCGATATCAAAATTAATAATAAGCCGGTCAAAAACTGTCATTTTTTCGTCGAACGAAAGTCTCTGAAAATCTGTTATGGCATATTTTACGCTTTCATCTATTTCCTTTCAATATTTTTCTACTGGATTAATTTAGACGATAATGACCGATACTATTATTATTGGTGAGAATACTTAGTACAGGTACGAGCAGGTGACTGGAAGTCCGGGGTACTGACGATGGCTCTCAGACGGATGCGAGTGACGAAGCGCGCCCTCGGTGAGAGCTACAGCGCCGCCGCCCTCGGAATCGGCTCGGTTGTCGTTGCCGTCTCCAGTACGACCTCCGGAGTGGTGTTCCTGGGGGCCGAGACAGTCCTCCTCGTGTCGGGGCTGGGGACGCTCACCGTGGCCGGCGGGCTGGTGGGTGTCGTCCGCGAACTCCGGAACTCGAACCAGCAGTTGCTCCTGCGCAACCAGGTGCTCCACCGCGTGCTGCGCCACAACCTCCGCAACGACATCCCGACGGGCGTCCGACGCCCCGTGGCGTTTATATGTGTTCGGTCGGTACACCGGCGCATGACAGAGATACTCGCGGAGAACCTCTCGGGCAAGGCCGTGATGGGGTCGGACGGGGCCGACCTCGGGATGCTGTACAACATCACGATGGACCTGGATTCGGGCCGTCTCCAGGACCTGCTGGTCGAACCCAGCGAGGAAGGCAGCGTCCAGACGGAGTTCGAGACCGACTCGGCGGGCCGGCTTCGCATCCCGGTCGGTCGCGTACAGGCAGTCAAGGACCACATGATCATCGAACGGTAGCGGTATGCACGTCCTCGATTCCTCGGCGTTCATCAACGACTATCACACCGACGAGCGGATCGCGACCATCCCGCTGGTCCGGGAGGAACTCGAAGACGAAAGCGCCTACCGCTTCGACGCGATGGAGGGGTCGGGGATGCACCTCCACATCCCCGACAGCGAGACCGTCGAACGCATCGAGCGGGCCGCCCGCGAAACCGGCGACTTCGAGGAACTCTCCCGGACGGACGTCCGGCTGGTCGCCGCCGCGTTCGAGCTGGACGGGCTGCTCGTCACCGACGACTACGCGATGCAAAACGTCGCCGAGAAACTCGACGTCCCCGTCGAAGTCATCGACCGCGAGGGCATCGCGGAGCAACGGGCCTGGACGTTCCAGTGCCAGGGGTGTGGCCGCGAGTTCGACGACCACCACGACCGGTGTCCGGTCTGTGGGAGCGAACTCTCCCGCAAGAACCCCGCCTAATCAGGGCGTCGCCTTCTCGTCGATTTCGTCAAGGCCGAGTTCGACGAGCTGCCGGAGGACCTCCTCCTCTGTGAGGTCGTACTGCCGTGCCAGGTCCGCGACCCGGCCGGCGACATCGTCGTCACAGACGACTGTAAAACGGGTCGGCATACGGGAGAGACGACCGCAAACACACTTAAACACCGGTCAGACAGCTGTCAGACGGTTTCTACATCTATTATTTAACTTGGAAGTTGACCAGTTGTACGCAAATATTGCATACCGAATTGCATTGCATTAAATAGGGCATGGACAACCATCGGTACAACAAGATTTTGACTCCATTCATAAATAAGGCCCAGAACAACACCGAGGACCGAGATCACCACAAGCGTAGAAAACAATTCAACCGTACTCGGGTTGGATTGTATGAGTGCAACAAAATGAACAACACCAAATAGTACAGCAGAAAAAAAGACACCAGGTAAGATACCGTAGGCACGTCGGAATAATCCCTGAACAAGCCCACGGAAAAGTAGTTCTTCAGCTGGTCCATTCAATAAGAATGCAATTGGTATTAAATACAAAAAATAAACTGGTTGTTGCTGTCCTTGTGTGATAGCTGCATTTTCAGCAGGACTTATATTTAAAAACGACATAATCCAATTCACCACTAATAAAAGGATTATCAGGCTAACAAAGCCAATTATTATCCATCCGACATCACGGAGTGAGGGCAAATCGATGTTTATCAAATTACGATTATCCGATATATAGCAGATGTATAGAAGACAAACAACATAGAAACCAAAAAATTGCAATCCCGTAATTAAAGCGTTAATCCACGCTGGTGGTGCATCAGTATTTGATATTATTCCGGTCAAGCGGAAAAAAACTCCCGCGAAAATAACCAACAAGATCCCAAACGTGAAGGCAGCAATTATAAGTCCAACTGAGTGGGTGAGGCTCTGGACACGCTCATCTAAAGATCCGAACTTGTACAGCGGCGGGTCCGCGTCGGGCGGTCCTGCCGGCGGAACGCCACCCGGCTGGGTGTCCGATGCCATCACTTTCGCTTTGGCCCGAACG
>PXSU01000003.1 GCA_003022745.1 Halobacteriales archaeon SW_9_67_25 | reverse complement strand
CTGGAGGTTCCGGGCGATGTCGGCGATAGCGTGGATGTTGCCTCCCAGGAGCGCGTTCTTGGCGACGATGGCCCCGAGCCGCTCGGGGTAGATGACCTCGTCAACCTCGTCGGCGTACTCCCGGTAGATGTCCTCGCGGTAGTCCTCGTCGATGCGCATAATCGTCCGGCAGTCGTACTGGTTGGCGATCATGCACGCGGCGAAGTTGTCGTTGAGGTCGCTCGTGAGTGCGCCCAGCGCGTCGGCCGTCTCGACCCCGGCCCGCTTGAGCGTCTCCTCGATAGAGCCGTCGCCCTCCACGACTTCGAAGCCCTCGTTACGCGCGCGGTCGACCGCTGCGTCCTCGCCCTCGACGAGCACGACCTCGTGCCCGCTGTCCTCGAGGGCACGAGCGGTCCGGCTTCCCACGCGGCCCGCACCGACGATGACGAATCGCATACCACAGTGTACGGCGAGCGGGGTGAATAATCTTATCCACGCGGGGAGAAGCCTTTTGGCTTGGTACCGAATACCATGGGATAATGGTCCGTTCGTTCATCATGCTGCAGACGACGGCAGGCAAGTCGACGGCCCTGCTCGAGAACATCGCGGAGACCGCCGGCGTCGAGGAGGCACACGTGGTCGCAGGGGAGTACGACATCGTCGCCGAGGCGACCGGCGAGGAGGTGTACGACGTGATCCACCGCGTCGCTACCAGCCTGCGGGACCTCGACGGCGTCATCGATACCCGTACCTACATCTGTCTGGAGTGACCGGGCCGTCCCGCCGCGCTCGCCCGCTCCGGTCGCCAGTTCGCACGCAGTCGCTTCGACACCCCAAAGAGCGTCCGGTTCCTACGTGTGGTATGGTCGACGCGATCGAGGCGCTCGGACTCGCGGTTCTGGTGTTCGTCAACAGCGCGGTCGCCGCCCTTTTGACGCGCTTTTTTCGAGTTCGTCTCCGGACCCGGTGGGGAAGTCTCGGCTTCATCGCAACCGCCGTTCCGGTCGCGTTGCTCGTCTCGACGCTCGTTCTCGGGTCGGTGCTCGGTCCCGACCTCGGTAGCGCCGCAGCGGTAGTCGGCGTGGCGGTCATCCTGCCGTTCTCGCTGGGCGTGGCCTTCGATTACTTCTGGATGCCCGCCCCCGAGGAGGTCGATCTCCCCGACCGCGCCGGGGAGCGGAACGTGCGGCGCGACTCCTGATACCGAGTGCCCGCTGTGCGTGTGACAGGTCGACCCCAGGGGGTCGTGGTACCGCGACCCTCGGAAGCCTTATGTCCGGGTCACTCCTCCGTCTAGTCGCAATGGCGCAAGGAACTGTGGATTTCTTCCACGACACTGGCGGTTACGGTTTCATTTCGACTGAGGACTCCGACGACGACGTGTTCTTCCACATGGAAGACGTGGGCGGCCCGGACCTCGAAGAGGGACAGGATATCGAATTCGACATCGAACAGGCCCCCAAGGGCCCGCGCGCGACGAACCTCGTCCGCGTATAGCTACCTCCCGTACGGTTACCGGTTTTTCATTTATTATCGTCCAGCGCCTGCTGTGTCCCCTGTGTGAGTGTACTGGCGACTGTGCGCGCAAGCAGGTCTGAGATTCCCGGCCCTGTCAGAGCTGCGACCGTGAGCTGATGACCCGGCGGTAAAGAATTACGCACGACCCTATCAGTCCCACCCGACCGCAACCACACACCTCCCCAGCCGATTCGCTCGCTCCGCTCGCTCATCCTCCGCCAGAGCTTGCTCTGGCGTGCTCTCACTCGCTCCCTCCGGTCGCTCGCGGGAACGATAGCGCGCGCCACCGCAGGGCCGAGAGCGCGTGCCGAGCGACGCGAGGGCGACCGTAGGGAGCCCTCGGAATGCGCGAACGGGGAGCGTAGCGACCCGTGAGCGACAGCGAGGCCAAGCGACCCGGGGAAGGGCAGGTCTGCTGTGGGGCGGGACTGAAAGGGGCCGGCCGGCTCCATCCGGTGAGACGACGCAAGGACCGCAGCACAGCGAGGACCGCAGCGAGTCGTAACCGGTCGAGCGGTCGGGGGCTTTCTGGCTGGTCTCGACAGGGGCGACGGTATCACAGACAGCGATTCCCAGAGAGCGGCCGGGGGCTTTTTTGCCGGTGGCCCCTGTCGGACAGTCAAGTAAGTTAACGGTGCCCCCGGAACCGGGCGCAAGCTTTATCGCCCGGCCCGGAGTCCCACAA
Organism: Halobacteriales archaeon SW_9_67_25; assembly: GCA_003022745.1. Classification (GTDB taxonomy): domain Archaea; phylum Halobacteriota; class Halobacteria; order Halobacteriales; family Haloarculaceae; genus SW-9-67-25. The sequence continues at coordinate 29,416 of PXSU01000003.1, read as the reverse complement.
GGTGCACACCACAGCGGCGTCTCCAGGAGTGTCTACAACGATGCAAACAGACCTACGCGGCAAAGACCTGATCACGGTCCAGGAGTGGAGCGAGGAGGAACTGACGTCGGTACTCGACGTGGGCGACCAGCTCAAGGCGGAGTTCGCCGCCGACCAGTGGGCCCACTTCGGCGCCCTCCAGGGGTACTCTCTGTTCGAGCTGTTCTACAACACCTCGACGCGGACCCGGTCGTCCTTCGAGGCCGGCATCAACCAGCTCGGCGGCTACCCCCACATCATGTCGCCCGACCAGCTCCAGCTCGAACACGGGGAGTCGGCCCGCGAGACGGCGAAAGTGCTCTCGCGATACGGCCACGCGCTGGCTGTCCGCGTCCTCGGTGGCGCTGTCGATTTCGAGTATCCCAGAGGCACTGAAATCATGCGTGACTACCAGGCCGGGGCCGACGTGCCCGTCTACAACATGCAGTGTGATACCTACCACCCGTGTCAGACGCTCGCAGACCTCCAGACGGTCCGGGAACGGAAAGGCTCTATCTCGGACGTGAACTTCACCATCTCCTACGCGTACGCACCGGAGGTCCGCCGGCCGGTGAGTGTCCCCCATTCCTCGATTCTCGGGTTCACGAAGATGGGCGCCGACGTCACCCTCGCACACCCCGAAGACATCGACCTCGACCCCGAGATAGTCGAGCAGGCCCGGGAGAACGCCGACCGTGCGAACGTCGATTTCACCGTCGAACACGACATGGAGCGGGCATTCGACGGCGCCGATGTCGTCTACCCCAAACACTGGGTCTCCTACAAGGTGGGCGAGCGCGGAACCGAGGCCGAAAAAGAGATCCACGACCAGCACACCGACTGGATCTGTGACGAGGAGATGCTGGGCCACGCCGAGGACGACGCCATCTACATGCACTGTCTCCCGGCAAAGCGGGGTTACGAAGCAACCGACGCGGTCATGGACGGCCCGCAGTCGGTCATCTACGACCAGGCCGAAAACCGGATGCACGCCCAGAAAGGGCTCATGCTGCTGACGATGGGCGGCCGCGGCTGGTAGCATGACCGGGGACGCCCCCGACGGGACCGACTCCGGGACCGTATACGAGCCCATCGGCCCGGAACCGGACTTCGACCTCGACGTCAAGGCCCCCGAGTTCTGGGGAACGCCACGGGAGAAACCACTCTGTGTCATCGCCCTCGGGGGCAACGCGCTCAAGCCACCGGACACGGAGGGGACCTTCGAGGAGCAGATGGCCGCCGTCGAGCGGACCGCCGAGTGTATCGTGGACGTGATGATCGCCGGCTACAAGGTGGTGCTCACCCATGGGAACGGCCCCCAGGTGGGTGCCCTGCTCCTCCAGCAGGAACAGGGCGAACCGCCCGCACAGCCTCTGGAGATCTGTGGGGCAATGTCCCAGGGCCAGATCGGGTATATGCTCTCCCAGCAGATGTACCGCCACCTCGAACGGAAGTGGAAACACGTGCCGGTGGCCTGTCTCGTCACGCAGTCGATCATCGACCCCGACGACCCCGCACTCGAGGACCCAACCAAGCCGGTCGGCCCCTTCGTCGACGAGTCCAAGGCCGAGGCGATGCGCGAGGCCGGGATGACCGTCAGCAAGGTCCGGGACACCGGTGACCGGGACTTCCGGCGGGTCGTGCCATCCCCGGAACCGAAGGGCATCGTCGAGGAGGTCCCGGTCAAGCGACTGATCGACCAGCGCGACCTCGTTATCTGTGGAGGCGGCGGCGGCGTCCCGGTCGAACGCGACCGCGGGGAGATCGAGGGCTACGACGCCGTCGTCGACAAGGACCTCCTGACCCAGGTAATCGGCCAGACCCTCGACGCGAACAACCTCGTGGTTCTGACCGACGAAGACGGCGTCTACGTCGACTACGGGACGCCCGAGGAACGGCGACTCGACCGGGTGACCAGCGACGAACTCCGCGAGTACCACGACGCCGGGGAGTTCCCCGAAGGAAGCATGGGGCCGAAAGTGGAGGCCGCGATCCGCTTCGTCGAGGGGCAGTCGCGCCGCGACCGGAAGGCCATCATCGCGTCACTGGACGACGCCCTCGACGCACTCGAGGGCGAAGCCGGCACCACCGTCGTGTACGGCGAGTGAGCTAGAACACAGCTACAGCAACCGTATCAGAGTTCGAGTCCCAGCCCGGCGTAGACGTCACAGGCCCGGACGACATCCTCGACGTCTACGCGTTCGTTCGCGGCGTGGGCCCACTCCTCGCGGGAGGGGCCGAATCCGATGGTCGGAATCCCTGCGACGCCCATCGTGTAGTTCCCGCTCGTCGAGAAGGTCCACTTCCTGACCTCGACCTCGCGGTCCAGAACCGTATCGGCCACCTGATAGGTGTCCCGGACGAGGTCGTGGCCCTCCTCTAGGAGCCACGTCGGGTAGTACTTCTTCGACTCCAGTTCGTAGCCCGTCCACGTCGGGCGGTCGAAGGTCAGCGTCTCGATTGTCGCATCGACCTCTTCGCCGTACTCCGCGACCGCCGCGTCGATGGCGTCCTGCAGTTCGCCGTGGGCCGTCTCCTCGTTCTCGCCGATGGTCAGCCGTCGGTCGACGTAGATGGTCGCCCCGGCCGGGACGGCGTTGTTCGAGGGGGTGTCGACCTCGACGTTGGTGGCCGCGACGGTGCCCTTCCCGAGGAAGTCGTGGTCTTCGGTCTCTTCGTTCAGTTCCTCGATGCGCTCCAAGACGTTCGAGGCGTGGTAGAGGGGGTTGACGCCGCGTTCGGGCGCACTCGCGTGACAGGACGACCCTTCGAGGTCGATACGCAACTCGCAGCGGCCCCGATGGCCCCGCTTGACGTCCATTTCCGAGGCCTCGCCGATGACGACGGCCTGCCAGTCGACGTCCATCTCCCCGACGACGTACTTCATCGCGTGACCCTCGCTGACTTCCTCCATCAACTCGCCGGTGACGTAGACGTCGTGTTTCGGGGCGACATCGAGGGACGCAAGCGCCCCGCCGCCGTAGACCATCGACGCCATGGCGCACTTCATGTCCGCGGTGCCCAGCCCGTACATCTGGCCGTCCTCGATGTAAGGCGTGTGCGGGTCGGACTCCCACTGGCCGATGTCGCCGTGGCCGACGGTGTCGATGTGGGAGTTGAGCATGACCGCCCCGTCCTCGCGGCCCTCGACGACGCCGTGGACGTTCCCGAACTCGTCGACGAAGGCGTCGTCGTAGCCCAGTCCCTCCATCTCTTCGAGCACGCGTTTCGCGACTGCCTCCTCGTCGTCGCCGACCGTCGTGGCCGACGGGATGGCGACGAGATCTTCCAGAAACTCGATGCACTCCTGGCGGTGGTCGGCGACCCACTCGCGGATTGCCGGCGTGGCGTCTGCGAGGCTCATGACGATGGGCGTGTGTTCTGTTGACGGGGATATAAAGACTGCGAGGTCCCTCGACACACTCGAACGGTTCAAGTCGGCAGGCCGGCACCACGGGGTATGGACGAGTTTCGGATCGACGGACAGCGTTTGCGCGAGCGCTTCGACGCGTTCAACGACATCGGCGCGACCGACCGCGGCGGCGTCGACCGTCCGGCACTCACTGACGCGAACCAAACTGCCCGCGACACGCTCGTCGAGTGGTTCGAGGCGGCGGGGCTGTCGGTGACTGTCGACGAGATGGGCAATGGGGGAGGCCGGCTACCCGGAGACGCGGCTGACGAGCGGGGCCGGCCACGACGCCAGCTATCTGAACGACGTCTGTCCGAGTGCCATGCTCTTCGTCCCGGGCGTCGACGGCGTCAGCCACCGCGAGAGCGAGTCCACGGAGTGGTCGGACGTCGTCGCTGGCGTCGAGGTTCTCGGGCGCGCAGTGGTGAAATCCGCCACGGTGTAAACGTTTTTACGCGTCGGTTGGTTTGGTGGGCGTGGTATGATACTCTCGGGGACTGTCGTCCCAGATTCGTCCACGCTCCTGGCCGAGGGCGCTGTCGTGGTCGAGGGCTCGGAAATCGCCGCGGTGGGCGACCGCGACGAGGTCGTGGATCGCTATCCGTCCCACCGCGAACAGCGCTACGACGTCCTGATACCCGGCCAGGTCGGTGCACACATCCACTCGGTCCAGAGCCTCGGCCGGGGCATCGCCGACGACACGGAACTGCTGGACTGGCTGTTCGACTACATCCTCCCGATGGAGGCGACGCTCACGGCCGACGAGATGGAAATCGCCGCCAAACTCGGCTACCTGGAGCTGATCGAGAGCGGGACGACGACGGCCATCGACCATCTCTCGGTCGCCCACGCCGACCGCGCGTTCGAGGCGGCAGGCGAGATGGGCATCCGCGGGGTGCTCGGGAAAGTACTGATGGACCAGCGCTCCCCGGAGGGACTGCTCGAAAACACCGACGACGCACTCGCGGAGTCCGAACGCCTCATCGAGGAGTACCACGACACCCACGGCGGGCGGCTCCGCTATGCCGTCACGCCCCGCTTTGCCGTCTCCTGTACCGAGGCCTGTCTGCGGGGTGCACGGGACCTGGCCGACGCCTACGATGGGGTGCGCATCCACACCCACGCAAGCGAGAACCGGAGCGAGATCGCAACCGTGGAAGACGACACCGGGATGCGGAACATCCACTGGCTCGACGAGGTGGGGCTGACCGGCGAGGACGTCGTGCTCGCCCACTGCGTCTGGACCGACGACGAGGAGCGCGAGGTCCTGGCAGAGACCGGGACCCACGTCACGCACTGCCCGTCCTCGAACATGAAACTCGCGAGCGGCGTCGCCCCGGTCCCCGATTACCTCGACCGCGGGATCAACGTCGCGCTGGGCAACGACGGACCACCCTGTAACAACACGCTCGACCCCTTCACGGAGATGCGACAGGCGGGTCTCCTCGGGAAGGTCGACTGCCTCGACCCGACCGCCACCCCGGCCGCGACGCTCTTCGAGATGGCCACGACAAACGGCGCGAAGGCGGCGGGTTTCGACCGTCTGGGGAAACTCCGGGAGGGCTGGCGGGCCGACGTGGTCGGCCTGAGGACTGACGTCACGCGGGCGACACCGCTGCACGATGTCCTCTCGCATCTGGTTTACGGTGCACGAGCCTCCGATGTGCAGTTCACGATGGTCGACGGCGAGGTCCTGCTCTCCGAGGGCGAGGTACGGGTCGCAGACGCCGCTGCGATACGCGAGGAGGCCCACCGGATTGCGGACAGTCTCGATCTCGAAGAGGCCAGGGAGAGCGCACAGCGAGTGAAACCGTGAGGGGACACTCCGCAAGACCGGAGCGCCAGCGAGCATTTATTGTGACCCGTCACAAATCGGAAAGCGGAAACCGTGGAACTCGACGTCAGCGGCCTGGTCTGTCCGCAGTCCTCGGCTGTGGTCCGGCGGTGCCTGGCCGAACTGGACCCCGGCGAGGAACTGGTCGTCACCGGGGACTACCCGCCCGCAGAGCGGAGCATTCGCAGGTCCTGTTACAAACACGGCTTCGAGGTCAGGGACGGACCGCCAAAGGAGGACGCACAGGAGTTCACGCTCCGGATAACGGTCACGGAGTCCTCGTCGCTGGGTACCGGGGGCCGGTCCGAACGCGACGCGTAGGAGCGTCCGTGGCGTGCATCGCTTTCCCGCCCCGTGTCGGCCGGAACATTGGCATGGGTGGCAACCGTTTTACGTGCCGGTGTGCATAGTAGTCGAACGAGGCAGTGCGCCCACCGAGGAGGAATACCCGTGGAAATCGAACTGACCGTAAACGGAACCCCGACGACGATCGAGGCAGGCAAAGAGGCGGACCTGGCGACGGCCCTGCGGGCTGTCGGGTACAAGGGCGTCAAGTGTGGCTGTGACGGCGGCGTCTGTGGCGCCTCGAAGGTCATCATCGACGGCGAGGCACGGATGGCCTGCGGGATGCCAGCACGGGAGGCCGAGGGCAGCGACGTTGAGACCATCGAGAACCTCGGCACGCAGGACGACCTGCACCCCATCCAGCAGTCGTTCGTCGACCACTTCGCGGTCCAGTGTGGGTTCTGTATCCCGGGCATGATAATGGAGGCCAAGGACCTCCTTTCGGAGACCCCCGACCCCTCCGAGCGGGAGATCAGGGAGGCCATCGACGACAACGTCTGCCGGTGTACGGGCTACCAGAAACCCGTCGAGGCGATCCGCGACGCGGCCGGCCGGCTCGACGGCGGAGGCGTCGCGACGGACGGCGGCACAGCGACCGGCGGCGGTACTGCGGCCGGAGGTGACCACTGTGACTGACAACGAGACACGACCCGACGGCGGTACGGCGTCCCGCGCGGACGCCGACGCGGAAGTCGAGGACATCGACCACTCGCTGGACGTCGACGAGTCCGCGAACAACCGGCTCGACCCCGAGGAGCGACAGAGCGTCTCCCGACCGACGGAGAAACACGACGACCGCAAACTCGTCACCGGGGAGGCGAAGTACACTGCCGACTACGAAGAGCAGTTCCCCGACCTGGCCCACGCGCGGGTCCGCCGGAGCGACGTTCCACACGGCCGCGTTGCAGACCTGGACACGAGCGCGGCCGAGTCGATGGACGGCGTCCTCGCGGTGCTGACACCCTGGTCCGAAGACGTTCCGGACGCGAAGTACACCAGTGCCGGGCAATCCTACCCCGAACCGAGCCCGTGGGACATGCAGGTATTGAACGAGAAAGTGCGGTACGTCGGGGATCCCATCGCAGCGGTTGCCGCCGAGGACGAGCAGACTGCCGAGGCCGCAGTCGGTGCAATCGAGGTCGAATACGAGGAACACGACCACGTCCTCGACGCCGGGGAGGCTTACAGCGAGGACGCACCCCATCTGTTCGACCCCGAGGACGTCGAGAACAAGATCGTCGGCCACGACTACGAGCGCAACCGGATGGCCAGTATCGGCGGCTCGCTGGGCGACGTCGAGGCTGCCTACGAACGGGAGGACACGCACGTCCACGAGACCGAGTGGGAGACCATCCGCCAGTCCCACGCACAGGTCGAACTCCACACTACGCTGGCCTACACCGACGAGGACGACCGGCACGTCGTCATCACCAGCACCCAGGTGCCGAACCACACCCGCCGCCAGCTGGCCCACCTGTTCGACATCCCCATCCGCGACATCCGGGTGAAAAAGCCCCGCGTGGGCGGCGGGTTCGGCGGCAAGCAGGCGATGGTCGTCGAGCCCATCCCGATGGCGCTGATGCTGGCGACCGGCCGGCCGGTCATCTACGAGGCCACCCGCGAGGAGGAGTTCCAGGCGATGCGTTCCCGCCACCCCATGAAGGTTCGCGCGAAGAGCGCCGTCACCGAGGATGGCGACATCGAGGCCCTCGAACTGTACGCCCTCTCGAACACCGGCGCCTACGGCAGCCACGGGATGACGGTCGCGGGCAACGTCGGCAGCAAGCCCATGCCGCTGTACTCGAACGTCGAGAACGTCCGCTTCGAAGCCGACGTCATCAACACCAACACGCCCCAGACTGGCGCGATGCGGGGCTACGGCGCCCCCCAGGGCACGCTCGCACTCGAGGGTCACCTCGACGAGGTCGCGCGCGACCTCGATTTGGACCCCATCGAACTCCGGCAACGGCACTACATGGAGGAGGGCGACGTAGACGAGATCGCCGGGATGATGGGCGGGGAGGGCGCCAAACGGGTCATCCGCTCGTGCGGGCTCGACGAGTGCGTCGAACGGGGCATGGCGGCCATCGGCTGGGACGAGATCGAACAGCCAGACGCCGAGCATCTGCACCGCGGTGTCGGGATGGCCCTCTCCGCGCAGGGCACCGGCGTCGCGGGCGACGAACTCGGCGGCGCACAGGTCATGATGAACGAGGACGGCTCTTTCCACCTGATGGTCGGCGGCGTCGACATCGGGACCGGTGCCGACACTGCCTTCGTCCAGATCGCCGCCGAGGTGCTGGGCTGTGACGAGCGGGACATCGTCGTCAAGTCCTCCGACACCGACAACACGCCCTTCGACTACGGCGCGTACGCCTCCTCGACGACCTACATCAGCGGCCGCGCGGTCAAGAAGGCCGCCGAGGACGCCAAGGGGAAGATACTCGACTGGGCGTCACGGATGCTCGGGGAGCCGGTCGAGGTCCTCGACACCGCCGACGGCGAGGTGTACAGCGAGGCGACCGGCGCCTCCGTGACGCTGGAGGAAGTCGGCTACGAGTCGGTCTACGGTGACGAGACCCGCGAACACATCCTCGGGCAGGGCACTCACAGCACCGACGAGAGCCCGCCCCCCTTCGCCGCTCAGTTCGCCGACGTCACTGTCGACTCCGAAACTGGGGAGTTCGAGGTGAACAAACTCGTCGTCGCCGTCGACTGTGGGGTCGCCATCAACCCCGGCATGGCAGAGGGGCAGATCGAGGGCGCCAACCACATGAGCTACGAGATGGCGACAAACGAGGGCATCACCTTCGACGAGGAGGGCCACGCCGAGGTGGCCGACTACGACGACTACGCGTTCCCGACGGCCGCCGAGTCACCATCCATCGAGTCCATCCTGGTCGAGACCCACGAGCCGACGGGACCCTTCGGCGCGAAATCCGTCGCCGAAGTGCCCACGAACACGGTCCCACCGGCACTCTCGAATGCCATCCGTGAGGCCGTCGGTGTGCGGATCACCGAGATGCCCATCACGGCCGAGAAGATCCGCGAGAAACTCTCCGAGTGACCCCGGTGGAGTCTCGCCGGGAAAGCTATTTGTGTCGCGTGACACCACGTGTGGCTATGCGATTGCGACAGTGTCACACACGGAGTCCGGCCCGTCCGGGGGGCGTTCCACGATGAGCAGCGACGAGGTGGACCTGCTGGTCCGTGGCATGCTCGTCAACGTCAACACTGGGACGCTCTCGAACACCGCCGTGGCAGTCGACGACGGCGAGATAGTGGCCCTCGAAGAGCGGCCGGCGGAACGCGAGATAGAGACCGGCTACATCACGCCGGGGCTGATCGACGCGCACATGCACGTCGAGTCCTCGATGGTCACTCTCCCGCGGTACGGCGCGGCGGTCGTCCCGAACGGTGTCACGAGCGTGGTCCACGACCCCCACGAAATCGCGAACGTCCTCGGTGCCGAGGGCGTCCGGAGCCTCATTGCCGACGCGGCCCACACGCCGCTGAAAGCACGTATCACGGTCCCCTCCTCGGTGCCGGCCTCGCACCTCCAGGACGGCGGCGCGACCGTCGATGCCGCCGACGTCGCGGAGTTGCTCGACGAGGAGATCGTGACGGCGCTTGGCGAAGTGATGAACATTCCCGGGCTGCTGGCGGGCGACGAGGCGGTCCACGCAAAGATCGAGGCTGCACGCCAGCGTGGGCTGACAGTCGACGGCCACTCACCCCGCGTCACCGGGAGCGACCTCCAGGAGGCGGCCCGCCACCTCGACAACGACCACGAGAGCATCGCGCTGTCGGAGGCCCGCGAGAAGGTCGAGGCGGGGATGCGGGTCTACCTCCGGGAGGGCTCGGCGAGCAAGAACCTCGAAGACCTCGTGGCGCTCGTCGACGAGGTCGACTCCCGGCGACTCTCGCTGTGTACCGACGACCGCGACGTCGTCGACCTCGTGGAACTGGGTGGCGTCGACTACGTCGTGGGGAAGGCGATGGAACTGGGCGTCGACCCAGTCGAAGCAGTCCAGATGGCGACGCTGAATACGGCCGAGAGCTACGGCCTGCCGTTCGGCCGCGTCCAGCCGGGCGCTCCCGCCGACCTCGTGTGCCTGTCCGATCTGCGGTCCTGGGACGTCGAGCACGTCGTCATCGACGGCGAGGTCGACCCGACCGCGGGCGCCGGCGAACCACCCGCCTCCGAGATCGCGACCGATACCGTCACCTTCGAGCCGGTCGAGGGTGGCGACCTCGCAATCGAACGCGACGGTCCTGGCCCCGTTGACGTGCGAGTCGTCGACGCCGTCGGCGGTCTCCAGACAGCCCGCATGGAGACCACGGTCCCGGTCGAGACCGACGACCCGCCCGCCAGCACGCGGGGTGTCCTCGCTCCCGACACCGACGCGGACGTGCTTCCGATGGCCGTCATCGAGCGCCACGGCGGGGATGGGGGCGTCGGCCGGGGGTTCGTCCACCGGCTGGGACTGGACCGCGGCGCAGTCGGCTCGACGGTCGCACACGACGCACACAACTGCGTCGTCGCCGGTGCGAGTCACGCGGCGATGGCCCGCGTCGCGAACCACCTGCGGGACATCGAGGGCGGGGTCGCGGCGTACGACCCACACGAAGGGGCGGTGACGTCGCTCGCGCTGCCGGTCGCGGGACTGATGTCGGACGAACCGCTCGGAGTCGTCGAGGAGCGCTTCGAGGCCGTCGAAACCGCGGCTCGGGACATCGGGTTGAGCCACGATGGGGGGCTGATGGAGCTGTCCTTCCTCGCGCTGGAAGTCATCCCGGAGTACCGGCTGACGAACAACGGCCTCGTCGACGTGGAGGCGTTCGACTACGTCGACGTTATCGCGGACTGACTATCCGCCCGGCAAACATTCGCGCTGGGCGAAGTTATTAAGTAGGCGTTCCTGCAAAGAGGTTGACGTCCGACCAATGGTCGATTCAGAACGCGGCGTCGACAGGCGAAACGTACTCAGAACCCTCGGAGCGGCGGGCGTGCTCGGACTCGCCGGGTGTGGTGGCGACGGTGGCGGCGACGGGGGCGATGGAAGTAGCGGTGACGGCGGTGATGGCACCGACAGTGACGGTGGGAGTGATGGCGACGATGGCGGTAGTTCGAGCGACGGCGGGTCGGGTGACGGCGACGGGGGGATGGATTCGGTCAAGGCGGCCTGGATCTATGTCGCGGAGATCGGCGACCTGGGCTGGTCGTGGGCGCACAACGAGGGACGGCTCTCGGCCGAGGAGAAGTTCGACTGGCTGGAGACGGACTACACGGAGGCAGTGCCGCCCGGGGAGGTCGAACGCGTCACCCGGGAGTACGCCCAGGGCGACACCGACGTCGTCTTCGGGACCTCCTTCGGGTACATGGACCCGATGTTCAAAGTCGCCGAGGACAACCCGGACATGATCCTGGAGCACGCGACGGGGTACCGGACCCGGGAGAACATGGGACGGTACATGGGCAAGATCTACCAGCCCCGGTACCTGGCTGGACAGGCGACGGGGATGGTGACCGAGACGAACAACATCGGCTACGTCGCGGCCTTCCCCATCCCGGAGGTCGTCCGGTCGATCAACGCGATGGCGGTCGGCGCCCGGTCGGTGAACCCGGACGTGACGTTCAAGATCCGCTGGATAAACGCGTGGTTCGACCCGCCAAAGGCCGGGGAGGCCGCGAACTCGCTCATCGACGAGGACTGTGACGTCGTCGCACAGGAGATGGACTCGCCGGCGGTCGTCAGGGCCGCAAACGATGCCGGCGTCTGGGCCTCCGGGTACAACGCCCCGATGGGCGAGTTCGGCGGCGAGAACTACCTCATCTCGCCGGTCTGGAACTGGGCGAACTTCTACGAGCCGACCCTCGAGGCCGTCCACGAGGGAACCTGGGAGGCCGATTCCTTCTGGGGCGGGATGGAGACCAGTGTTCCCACGCTCGACGACTGGGGACCGAACGTGCCCCAGGAGGTCAAAGACACCGTTGCCTCCTCGAAGGAGGAGATCCTCAACGGCGAGCTGGACGTCTGGGAGGGGACGATGTTCGAGGGCGAGAGCGACGAGTCCCTCTTCCAGGAGATGCAGACGTTCGTCCCCGAAGTCGAAGGGGAAGTGCCCAGCTAGAGCGGGGGACCGCTCCGTCTGCTAGGCGACGCGACGTCGTGAGGGTCGCAGCGTCGGGAGCTACGCGGCGTCGGCAATGGCTTCGACCTCGATGGCCGCGCCCTTGGGTACGTTTCCGACTTCGATGGCGCTTCTGGCGGGCGGGTCCTCGTCGAAAAAGCCGGCGTAGGTCTCGTTCATCTCCTCGAAGTCCTCGATGTCGTCCAGGTAGATGGTCATCTTCAGGACGTCACCCATGTCCAGTCCCTCCGAGGCGAGGATCGCCTCGACGTTCGAGAGCGCCCGTTCCGTCTGGACGGAGACAGGTTCGTCGTCGAGCAGTTCCCCGTCGGTCGTCAGGGGCAACTGTCCCGCGGTGAAGAGAACCTCCCCGTTCGTCGCCGCCTGGCTGTAGGCCCCGACGGCCGCCGGTGCGTCCCCAGTGCTGATTGTCCGTTTCATGACTCACCCCTCGTGGGGCCCGGTTTTGAAACCCGATGTTCAGTGTGGCGGACGTTTTTATTCTCTCCCCGCAGTTCCGGGGTCTACCACCTGTGTTTTTACCCCTGGGATGAAAAGGGAGTTCACTACGATACCAGGGACGCCTCACCATGCAGGTCGAACTCGAACTCAACGGCGACACGGAGCGATTCGAGGCGGCAAAGACCGACAGCCTGCTGGACGTACTCCGCAAGAACGGGTACACCGGCGCGAAACGCGGCTGTGACACCGGGGCCTGTGGCTTCTGTACCGTCATCGTGGACGGCAAAGCGCGTAACTCGTGTGTGGTTCCGGCGTCCAAAGCCGACGGCAGCACCGTCGAGACCATCGAGGGACTGGGTAGCCAGTCCGACCTCCATCCGGTACAGGAGGCGTTCGTCGACAACACCGCGCTACAGTGTGGCTTCTGTATCCCGGGCATGATAATGCGCTCGACCGCACTGCTCGGGGAGGACCCGGACCCGACCAGAGACGAAATCCGCGAGGGGCTCTCCGAGAACCTCTGTCGGTGCACCGGCTATGAAAAGATACTCGACGCCGTCGAGGACGCTGCCGACAGGATGGCCGACGAATCGGGCGCGGTCGCCGCCGACGGTGGACACCCCGGGAGCGGGTGTGACGGACCCTGCGGGTGCGAGCCCGGAGGTGGCGGGACGTGAGCAAACCCGACGAGTCCGGCGAGGACGTCGACCCCGACGACGGCGTCGTGGACCTGCAGTCCGAGGACCACCCGCTGGAGCGGGACGAACCGGCAGACAACCGGAAGTCGGCAGCGGAACGCGAGGCCATCGCCGCGGAGACCGAGAAGTACGACGCCCGCAAGATCGTCACCGGCGAGGCGAAGTACACGGCCGACTACCGGACCCGGTTTCCGGAACTGGCGGAAGCGACAATCGTCCGCAGTGGGATTCCACACGGCCGCGTCATCGATGTGGACACGAGCGCCGCCGCAGCGATGGACGGCGTCCACGCGGTGATCACGCCCTGGTCCGAGGAGGTTCCCGACACCCTGTACTCGCCGTCGGGGCAGTCCTATCCGGAACCGAGCCCCTGGGATACGCGGGTCCTCTCCGAGCACGTCCGGTACGTCGGCGACCGGATCGCCGCGGTGGCGGCCGTGGACGCCGAGACGGCAGACCGTGCGGCTCGCAAGATCGACATCGAGTACGAGGAGTACGACGCCGTCTTCGACATCTGGGATGCGACCGACCCGGAGGCCCCGCAACTGTTCGCACCCGAGGAAGTCGAGAACGAGACGACCGGCGCGGACTACGAGCAGAATCTCGAATCCCACTTCGAGGGCGAGTACGGCGACCCGGAGGGCGTCATCGCGGACGCCGACGAGGAGCGGGTCCTGGAGACAGAGTGGGAGACGCCCTACCAGTCCCACTGTGTCCCCGAACCCCACACGTCCATCGTCTACACCGACGAGGACGACCGCTACAACGTCATCACGGCCACGCAGGTCCCCTACCACACGCGCCGCCAGCTCTCGCACGTCTTCGACGTGGCGATCCGTGATATACGCGTGGTGAAACCCCGGGTCGGCGCCGGGTTCGGGTCGAAACAGGAGATGGTCGTCGAGCCCGTCGCGCTCGCGCTCCACCGGGCCGCGGGGATACCGGTCAAACTGGAGTGCACCCGCCGCGAGGAGTTCTACGCGCTCCGGAACCGGCATCCGATGGACCTGACCATGCGGACCGCAGTCGACGAGGCGGGCGACCCGGCGGCGATGGACCTGTCCGTGCGCGAGAACTCCGGCGCCTACGGGACTCACGGCATGACCGTCGCCAGCAACGTCGCGACGAAGGCCTTCCCGCTCTATCCCCGGGTACCCAACATGCGATTCGAGGGGGACGTCGTGCACACGAACCTCCCGATGGGGGCGGCCCAGCGCGGGTACGGCGCCCCGCAGGGGATGTTCGTCGTCGAGGGACACATGGACGAACTCGCCCGGCAACTGGGCGAGGACCCCATCGAGTTCCGGAAACGCCAGGCCGTCCGGGAGGGCGACCTCGACAGGGCGGCGGCGATTCTGAAAGACGACGACCGGTTTGCCAGGCGCATCCGGTCGTGTGGGCTCCGGGAGTGCATCGAGCGCGGCGCGGCGGCCATCGGCTACGACGACATAGGTCAGCCGGACGACCCCCACCGCCACCGCGGCGTCGGGATGGCGCTGTGTGCCCAGGGCAGCGGCGTCGCGGGCAAGGAACTCGGCGCGGCCCAGTTGAAGATGAACGAGGACGGCTCGTTCGTCCTCCAGGTCGGCGGGGTCGACGTCGGCAGCGGCAACGACACGATGTTCACCCAGATTGTCGGCGAGGTCCTGGGCTGTGACCCGGCAGACGTCGTCGTGAAATCCTCCGACACCGACTTCGCGCCCTTCGACTACGGCGCGTACGCTTCCTCGACGACCTACATCAGCGGCCGCGCGGTCAAGAAGGCCGCCCGCGAGGCCCGCGACCGCGTCCTCGAGTGGGCCTCCCGGATGCTCGACGAACCCGCCAGGGACCTCGAAACGGGCGGGGGCGAGGTGTACAGCGAGGAGTCGGGCGCGTCGGTCACCTTGGAGGAGGTCGGCTACGAGTCGGTCTACGGGGACGAGGACCGCGAACACATCATGGGTCAGGGCCACCACGCGACCGACGAGAGTCCCCCACCCTTCGGCGCACAGTTTCTCACTGCCGTAGTCGACGAGACGACCGGCGAGTACGAGGTCGAAAAGCTGGTTTTTGCCGCCGACTGTGGCGTCGCGATCAACCCGCCGCTGGTCGAGGGCCAGATCGAGGGCGGCGTCCACATGAGCTACGAGTTTGCGACCAGCGGTACACTCCAGTTCGGCGAGGCGGGCCAGCCCGAGACGGTCGGCTTCCGGCAGTACGGGATGCCACGGCCCGACGAGCAACCCCCCATCGAGTCCATCGTCGTCGAGACCCACGAGCCGACGGGCCCCTTCGGCGCGAAGTCCATCGGCGAACTCCCGACGAACGGCGTCCCGCCCGCGCTCAGCAACGCCATCCGGGACGCCGTCGGCGTCCGCATCACGGAGATACCCATCGAGCCCGAGGACGTGAAGGCTGCCCTGGCGGCACGCGACGGGGCGTAGCGAACGAACGTTTATTGCTCGTCGAGACACTGTCCTGGAGTATGGCACGCCTCGGATTCGTCGTGACTGGGGGGCCATTCGACAGCCAGCGCTGGCGGACAGCCTACGAGATGGGGCGCGCCGCGCTCGACGCCGGTCACGAGGTCACCTACTTCCACTACCTCGACGGAACGCTCGTGCCGGTCGCCGGCCAGGCGTTCCCGGACTGTTCCGACACCGGCCTCTACGACGAGATGCCAGTCGAGAAGTTCCGGCGCCTCCTCGCGGACGGCGCCGAAGTGGTCTGCTGTGGCCTCTGTGTCGACGCCCGCGGCATCGACGCCGAGACCGACTACCCGGACGGCGTCGAGGTCGGCCTGCTCCCGGACCTCGCGGACATGATCGGGGAGGCAGACAGGGTGATCTCCCTGTGAAGCGGGACGTCATCGTCCTTCTCAGGCGGGCACCCTACGGCCGTGTCCACGTTCCCGAGGGACTCCGTGCGGCACGGGGCGTGGCAGCGGGCTTCGACCGCCACGACCTCACTGCCGCCTTCGTGGCCGACGGGGTCTACGCGGCACGTAGCGCCGTCGACAAGGGGGCACTCAACATGCCCGGTCACGTCGCGGATCTGCTGGCCGAGGGGGGCGAACTTGTGGCCGACGGCGCCGCGCTGGCCGAGCGCAGCATCGACGAGTCCGAGGTCGCAGACGACGTCACCGTCCTCCCGGGGGAGGAACTGACAGCACGCATCCGCGCCGCCGATCACATGCTCGATTTCTGACAATGCTCTATCTCGTCGACAAACCGATGGCCGAGGTGGCGTTCCGAACAATCGACGGGGACGACGACGCCCGCGTCGTCCTGATCCAGGACGGCGTCTTGCTGGAGCCCGATGTTGGGGCACCGACCTACGCGGTGGCCAGGGACGTCGAGGTCCGTGGCGTCGAGTTGTCCCTCGGAATCGAACCGATCACGTACGACACGTTAATAGAACTGGTCGTCGAACACGAAACCAGGACGTTCGCATGACTCTCTTCGAGGAGGTTTCGGACCTCGTGGCCGAGGGCGAACCCGCAGCGATACTGACAGTCGTGGACACCGACGGGAGCGCCCCCCGTGGCGTCGGCACCCGGATGGTCGTCACCGACGAGGCGGAGTACGGAACCATCGGCGGCGGCACAGTCGAAGGGCTCGCAATCGAGGCCGCCCGGGAGGTGCTCCGCGGCGAGGCCGAGCCCGGCATCCGGAGCTACGAACTCGAACCCGGCGGGAACACGGGGATGGTCTGTGGCGGGGGCATGGACGTGTTCGTCGACCGGATACACGCCCGGCCACGGCTGTACGTCGCCGGTGGCGGGCACATCGGGCAGGAACTCGCGCCGCTGGCGGCCCACCTCGGATACGACGTCACGGTCGTCGACGACCGCGAGGCCTGCGCCGACCCCGACCGGTTCCCCGACGCCGTCGAGGTCGTGCACGGCGACTACGGCGACGCCCTCGGGGACGTGCCGATGACGGACGAGACCGCTGTGGCCGTTGCGACCCGGAGCGGGACGTTCGACGGACAGGCGGTCGCCGCGGCGCTCGATGGCGGGGCGGGCTATGTCGGCCTCGTCGCCAGCGAGCGCAAGGCCGAACACGTCCTCTCGGGGCTCGCCGAGGAGGGCTACGGCGAGGCCGAACTCACCGGGGTTCGCACGCCGGTCGGGCTGGACCTCGGCGGGGAGGGGCCGGCAGACATCGCACTCGCTATTCTCGCCGAGATACACCGCGACCGCCACGGCGCATCCGGCGAGCGCGAGACGTCCCTCGACCTGGAGGACCTGGTGGTCGTCCGCGGTGGCGGCGACCTCGGGAGCGGTGTCGTCTACCGACTCCACCGGGCAGGGTATCCGGTCGTCGTCACCGAGGTGGCCCGGCCGTCGGTCGTGCGGCGCGGGGTTGCCTTCGGGACCGCCGTCTACGATGGGGAGGTGACCGTCGAGGAGGTGACCGGCCGACGCGCCGGGGACGTCGACGAGGCCGTCGCAGCCCTCGCCGACGGCGAGGTGCCGGTCCTGGAGGACCCGGAGGCGACGGTCGCCGCGGACCTCGACGCGGCGGTACTGGTCGACGCTATCATGGCAAAAGGCAAGACCGACACCGGCACCCGGTGGGACGACGCCGACGTCGTGGTCGGTCTCGGCCCGGGCTTCGAGGCCGGCACCGACGTGGACGCGGTCGTCGAGACGGACCGCGGGCACGAACTCGGGCGGGTCATCTACGAGGGCACTGCCAGCCCCTACGACGGCGAACCTGGTCAGCGTCGCGGCTACACCCACGAACGCGTTCTCCGGGCACCCACCGATGGCCGGTGGGAGACCGCCGTCGACATCGGGGACCTCGTCGAGGCCGGCGATACCGTGGGCGCTGTGGACGGTGCGGCCGTGCGGACGGAGATCGACGGGCTCGTCCGCGGGCTGGTCCACGACGGGCTGTCGGTCGCGGAGGGTGCGAAACTCGGTGACGTCGACCCCCGCGGCGAGTCGGTCGACCACGAGAAGATATCCGACAAGGCGCTCTGTCTCGGCGGCGGCGTGCTCGAAGCCGTCTTGCGCTTGCGGTGAGCGACTGGCGAACGCAAAGGGCGGTTACTTCCGCACCCGTTCTATCTTGGGCTCGACCAGCGCCGCGCCGCTGCCGTCAGTGACCCGGCCGACCGCCCTGTAGAATACGCCCGCCCCCGAGAGTTCCCCCTCGAAGTCGGCGGTACCGTCGCCCGGCACGGCGACCAGCAGCCCGCCGCTCGTCTCCGCGCTCTCGCCGTCCGCCAGTCCGTAGCCGAACAGCCGCGACAGCGCGAGCGTGCCGTCGACGATTGGCAGCCGGTCTATCTCGACGCCGACGCCCGCGTTCCCGGCGAGGACGGTCGCCTCGCCCAGCAGGCCGAACCCGGTCACGTCCGTCGCGGCGGTGGCGTGCTCGCGGGCGACCACCGCTGCGTCCCGGTTCGGCGTCGTCATCCACGCCAGCGCCTCCTCCCCGATATCCTCGATGGGGCGGTCCGTCGCCTCGCGGACGGTTTCGCCGAACTCGCCGTCCCCGACACGGAGTGCCCCCATCGCCGGCTGCGTGCCCAGCGGCTTCGTCAGGTAGAGCCTGTCCCCGGGCCGGGCAGTCCGGGCCGTCAGCAGGTGCTCCGGGTGGGCCGTCGCGGTGACCGCGCCACCGGCGAACGGCCAGGGGTTGAGCGTCGTGTGCCCGCCGGCAACCACTCCACCGACACCGTCGAGGAGGTCGGCCATGCCCCGGAGGATCGCCGGTGCGTGGTCCCGCAACTCCCGGGGCAATCCCAGCACGACCAGACAGCTCAGGTCGTCGGTTGCGCCCGTGGCGAAGGCATCGCTCGCTGCGTTGCACGCCGCGACCCGCCCGAAGTCGTACGGGTCGTCGACAATCGGTGTGAAGAAATCCACAGTCTGAACGAGTGCCAGATCCTGGCGCAACTGGCGTGCCCCGGCGTCCTCGCCGACGCCGAACAGGAGGTCATTCTGGTCGCCGTCGAGGCCGGCCCGTGAGAGCAGTTCGTCGAGGTTGCCCTGTCCCACCTTGCAGGAACAGCCGTGCAGTTCGGCGTACTCCGTCAGGCGGGGTCCAGCCGGCCCGCTCCGGTGGTCGCTCATCGGAGGCCGGCGTCGTCGGTGACGGTGATCTTCAGTTCGAAGGCGCTCGCGTCTGTGGAACCGTTCCCGGCCTGTTTCCCGGTGACCTCGAAGCCGTGTTTCGTACACGTGCGCCGGAGGTTCTCCTCGGCGGGCGGGTAGTCCCCGCGGACCAGCAGTTCCTCGCCGGGTTCGAGTTCCGACAGGTGGCGCCGGACGATCAGTGCCGGCCTGGGACAGACCTCGCCCGTCACGTCGACCCGTTCCATGGTCGGCGCTACTGGTCCGTGCTGGAAAACAGTTTCTCCAAGGCGTTCATACTGCCGGCTACCAAGCCTGTGAGGGATTTCGACCTCACGGGGTGTCGAATATCTACACGAAGTTACAGCCGGCAGTATCAATTGTCTGGGGGACGCACACCCCGCATGGACGTCGCGGAGGCACTGGGACTCGGTGACAGCGAACTCGTCGCGTTCGTCGGCGCGGGCGGCAAGAAGACGACAATGGGTCACCTCGTCGAAGCCGGCGAGGAACGGGGGTTATCAGTCGGGTACACTACGACGACGCACACGCCCCCGCCCGATTCGATACCGCTGGTCCTCTCTGCGCCCGGCGGACTCGTGGCCCGACTTGCCGACCGCTCCTCGCCGGTCGCGTTCGCGAGCGACCGGGTGAGCGACCCAGAGCGCGTGATGGAGAAGGTGCGGGGGTTCGAGCCCGAGGTTCTGAGCGACCTCTTCGAGTCCTCACGGCCGGACTGGCTGCTGGTCAAGGCCGACGGCGCCCGCCGGCGGGAGTTCAAGGCGCCCGGGGCCGGGGAACCGGTCGTTCCCTCCGCGACCACCCACGTCGTGGCACTCGCCTCCGTCCGGGCGGTCGGCCAACCGCTCGACGCGCCAGTAGCTCACCGACCGGAACGCATCGCGGCAATCCCTGGCGTGGAGACCGGGGTGGGCGAGACCATCACCGCCGAGACGGTCGGTCGCGTCCTGGCCAGCCCCGGGGGCGGATTGAAAAACGTCCCCCGGGGAGCGCGAGTGACACCGGTCATCAACAAGGCCGACACGCCGGAGTTGCGCGACCGGGCCGGCGAGGCTATCGAGGAGGCACTCGGGCGCTCGGAACGGCTGGACCGGGGACTGGTGACGTCCTTCGAGACGGGCTACTGCGATCTCAGAACGCGGTGAACGGTCTCGTGCGGATTGCCGTAGTCCATTACCGGAACGACCGCACTCCGTACGTAGGCTTCCAGGAGCGCCGAGGGGACTGCGAGCTGGTCGCTCCGCGTGCGGATCACCGCGTAGGCGAGGACGGCTATCGTCGCGAGGTAGGGGTACGTGGCCATGATCGTCGGGTGGAAGACGAACTCGAGGACCGGGTTGAGCAGGCTGGCGAGCGGCGCCCCGGCACCCAGGGTCAGCTCGAGCGATTGCGAACGCAACTGGAGGGCGTCGAGCAGTCCGAACAGGTACGCGCCCACCAGGATGCGCTCGGGGCGCCACTGGGCGAAGATGACGAGTGCGACCGCGATCCACCCGCGGCCGGCGGTCATGCCGGGGACCCACAGCTGTGAGAACGCCAGCGAGAGGTGCGCGCCCGCCGCACCCGCGAACCCGCCGCCCACGATGACGGCGAGATAGCGCATCTTGAAGACGTCGACACCCATCGTATCGGCCATCTCGGGGTCCTCGCCGACAGAGATCGTCTCCAGACCCAGGTTCGTCCGGAAGAGGAAATACCAGACCACCGGGACGAGAGCGATCGCGAGGTAGTCGGTCGCCGTACTCCGGAACAGCGCATCGCCGAGGACTGGCAGGTCGACGAGGACGGGAACGGCGATCTGTGGGAAACCCTCGATGGATTCGCTGACCCACTGCTGGCCGAGGAACGTCGTGATCCCCGTCCCGAGCAGTGTCAGCATGACCCCGCTTATCACCTGGTTGGACTTCAGCGAGATACAGAGGAAGGCGTGAATCAGCGCCAGGGCCATCCCGAGGAGGATGCCAACGCCGAACCCGAGCCAGTAGCTCCCGGTGACGACGGTGGTGATGAACCCGCTCAGGGCACCGACGAGCATCATCCCCTCGACGCCCAGGTTCAGGACCCCGGCCCGTTCGCTGATGACCTCGCCGAGGCCGGCGAGCATCAACACCGTGGCCGCCCGGACGGTCGCGTCGAGGAGGCCGGCGACGAATCCCACCATCAGGCATCACTCCCCGTGCGGGTAGCCGGACTCGTTCCGGGGTCGCGGTCGACCCGGAGGCTCACGCTGTAGCGTTTGAAAAACTCCGCCGTGATCAGAAAGAGGATCACCAGCGCCTGGATCACCTCGGTCAGTGCCGCCGGGACGCCCAGTGCGACCTCCATGCTCGATCCCCCGACAATGAGGAGCGCGAAAAAGAAGCCGGCGAGCAGTACCTTGAGTGCGCCGTTGCGTCCCAGCAGCGCGATGACGATGGCAGTGAACCCGTACCCGGGCTCGAAGTCGGCACGGAACCGCCCCTGGACGCCCGCGATCTCGCCGATGCCCGCAAAGCCCGCGAAGAGCCCGCCGATGACGAACACGAGAATGTACACCTTGTACCTGCTTATGCCTGCCTGTGTGGCTGCCTCCGGGTTCGAGCCGACGAACGTGACTTCGAACCCGAGCCTGGTCTGTGTCACGAGCACGTACGCCACCGCCACCATGAGCAGGGCGACGAGCAGGCCAGCGTGAACGTTGCCGAAGAGACTCGGGATCGTCGCCGCCCCGGAGAACTGTTCGGTCTGTGGGAAGGTGCCCGCGCCGCCCTGCATCGGCCCACGGATGAGGTAGTTTTTGAGATTGAGCGCGACGAACGTCAGCAGGAGCGTCGTGATGATCTCGTTGATGTCGTACTTCGCGCGGAGCCACGCGGGGACGGCTGCCCAGAAGGCGCCGGCAACCCCCGCCCCGAGGAACATCGCTACCAACAGTGCGTACCCTGGCGCGGAGACGTTGAGCCCGATCCAGGTGCCCGCGAGGCCGCCGAGGATGAGCTGTCCCTCCGCACCGATGTTCCACAGCCCCGCCCTGAGCGGCAGGTACACCGCGAGCCCGGTCAGCACGAGCGGGATCGCCTTCACCGTCGTCTCGGTCAGGCCGAACTCGCTGGTGAGCGTCTCCACGAACATCACGGAGTAGGCCGCGACCGGGCTGACGTCCAGCGCCACCAGCGCGACCGAACTCACTGCCAGCGCCGCGAGAACGGTGAACACGGGCGTCCCGTACACCAGCCAGGTCGGGACGTCCTCGCGGGCCCCTATGTCGAGTTCGACGTTCATCGTGCCTCACCTGCGCCGGCAGCAGCCTCGGCGGAGGCCTCGACACCGTCTTCGCCGCTCCCGCCGGTCATCTCGAGGCCGACGCGTCCCCGGTCTGCCTCCTCCGGGACCGTCTCGTGGACGAACTCGCCCTCGTAGATGACGAGCACGCGGTCGCTGAGGTCCATGATTTCGTCCAGATCCTCCGAGATGAGGACGACCCCGGTGCCCTCCGTGCGCTGGGCCAGGAGTGACTCCCTGATGAACTCGATGGCCCCGACGTCGACGCCACGCGTCGGCTGGTTCGCGACCAGGAGGTCCGGCTCCCGGTGGATTTCGCGGGCGAGGATGAGTTTCTGGAGGTTCCCACCGGAGAGCTCGCCCGCTTCCACGTCGGTCACGTCGTGGACCCCGCGGACGTCGAACTCCTCGACCAGCGTCTCTGCGTACTCGCGCAGTCCGGGATAGTCGAGGAACTGCCCGTCGCCGAACTGGCCGTTCCTGAAGTCTTTCATCGTGGCGTTGTGCATCACCGAGAGGTCCGCCGCACAGCCGTACCGGAGCCTGTCCTCTGGGACGAAGGAGACGTCGTTGTCGACGAACGCACGCGGCGACGCACCAGTGAGGTCGATCCCCTCGACGACGATCTCCCCCGCCGTGAGGTCGCGTAACCCGGCGATTGCCTCGGCGAGTTCCGTCTGCCCGTTGCCGCTGACACCGGCGATGCCCACGATTTCGCCTTCCCTGACCGTCAGGTCGACGCCCGACAGCGCCTCGATCCCGCGTTCGTTCTCGGCCCGTAGCCCCCTGGCCCGCAGGACGGGATCGCCGATCTCGACCGGGTCCTTCTCCAGGCTGAAGAGTACCTCCCGGCCGACCATCATCTCGGCGAGATCGGCCTGTGTGATATCCGCCGTCGGCACGGTCCCGACTTTCTTGCCCTCCCTGAGGACCGTCACGCGGTCGGTGATCGCCTCGACCTCCTGGAGTTTGTGTGTGATGAAGATGATTGACAGCCCCTCGTCTGCGAGCTGCTGGAGTGACTCGAAGAGTTGCTCGGCCTCCGTGGGCGTGAGCACCGCGGTGGGTTCGTCCAAGATGATGAGGTCCACATCGCGGTAGAGGGCCTTCAGTATCTCGACACGCTGTTGCTGGCCGACATCGAGTTGCCAGACCTTCGCCCCGACGTCGACGTCGAAGCCGTACTGTCCTGCCAGGTCGTGGATGCGACTCTCCGGGGCCTCCAGCCCGAGCGAGAATCGCTGTGCCAGCGCCTGGACGACGGGGTTCGTCCGGAGTGAATCCGGGAGCCGGCCGTCGGACCCTCCGTCGGACGCGAATGCGGCCGCCGGCTCACGGTCGCCGAGAACGATATTCTCCGCGACAGTGAGTTTCGGGATGAGCATGAAGTGCTGGTGGACCATCCCGACCCCCGCGTCGATGGCGTTCTGCGGGGAGGCCAGCTCGAGGCGCTCGCCGTCGAGGTAGATATCGCCGCCGTCCTGGGAGTAGAGCCCGTACAGTATCTTCATGAGCGTGCTCTTGCCCGCGCCGTTTTCCCCGAGCAATCCGTGTATCTCGCCACGACGCACCGAGAAGTCGACGTGGTCGTTGGCCACGACCCCGGGGAACTCCTTCACGATGTCCTCCATCCGGAGGAACGGTTCCTCAGTCATGGCTGGGATGTACGAACATGAGTCTCGCACGCAACAGTATAACCTTTTTCAATAGACTGGGTTCTTGCGACACGGGACGCGTGCGATCCGGGGTTTCTCATACTGACGGACCCCTCGCTGTGGCGGGCCCGGCTCTCACCACAAAAATTACAAAAATAGGTGGATTTATCCGTGTCGCTGGCCACATTCACCCGTATATCGTTCACAGAACCGGTCAACGGAGCCGAACACGAACGATACTCCACAAAACATGACTCGAAACATCTCGCGACGTGACGCGATCAGAGCGATAGGTGCTACCGGATTGATCGGCCTGGCCGGCTGTGGCGGTGACGGCGGTGACGGGAGCGACGGCGGCAGTGACGGGAGCGACGGCGGCGGCGATGGCGGCAGTAGTGACGGGAGCGATGGCGACGACGGCGGGTCGACCGACGGTGAGGACGGCGGGATGGACACCGTCAGGGCGGCCTGGGTGTACAACTCGGAGGTGGGCGACCTCGGCTGGTCGTGGGCCCACAACGAGGGGCGCAAGGCGACGGCAGAGGAGTTCGACTGGATCGAGACGGACTACACGGAGGCGGTCGCGCCCGAGGACTCCGAGCGCATCTTCCGGCAGTACGCCAGCGACGACTACGACATCGTCTTCGGTTGCACCTTCGGGTACCAGGACCCGATGGTGTCGGTGGCGGAGGACAACCCCGACGTGTTCTTCGAGCACAACACCGGTTACGCGACCCGCGAGAACATGGGCCGGTACATGGGCCGTATCTACCAGGCCCGCTACATGGCGGGGGTCGCCGCCGGCATGATCACGGAGGCGAACTCGCTGGGGTACGTGGCAGCGTTCCCGATTGCGGAAGTGGTCCGCGGCATCAACGCGTTCACGCTGGGCGCGGCCTCGGTCAACGAGGACGTGACAACGAAGGTGCGCTGGACGAACACCTGGTTCGACCCGCCCAGCGAACAGGAGGCCGCGAACTCGCTGATCGACGAGGGCGTCGACGTGATGGCACAGCACCAGGACTCGCCGGCAGCAGTCCGGGCGGCCAACGAGGCGGGGATCTGGTCGACGGGATACGATGCGCCGATGGGCGAGTTCGGCGGCGACAAGTACATCACCTCTCCAATCTGGAACTGGGAGGAGTTCTACATCCCGACTGTCGAGGACGTCCGCGAGGGCACCTGGGAGTCCGACGCCTACTGGGAGGGGCTCAACGCCGGCATCGTCGACCTCTCGGAGTGGGGGCCGAACGTTCCCGAGGACGTCACGTCGGAAGTCTCGGACGTCCGGTCACAGATCGAGAGCGGCGACCTCGACGTCTGGGCCGGTTCGGCGTTCGAGGGCGAGAGCGACGAGTTCCTCTTCCAGGACATGGCCAGCTACGTCGAACAGGTCGAGGGCGAAGTGCCGAGCTGATCGGTTCCGGCAGCTTCTTTTATTCGCCGTGAGTGGGTGTACGTATGGCAAAAGCTTCAGCCAGCAGTAGCCAGACGACGGCAGACATCCTCGATATCATCGGCGACACGCCGCTGGTCGAACTGACCGGTCCGAGCGAGGAGGCCGACGCGACCGTCTACGGCAAACTGGAGTTCGTCAATCCTTCCGGGAGCATCAAGGACCGCATCTACAGGGAGATGATCACCGCGGCCATCGACCGCGGCGACCTCGAACCCGGCATGGAAATCCTCGAGTGCTCGACCGGCAACGCCGGCATCGCCTGCACCTTTGTCGGCACGCGGCTGGGCTACGACGTGACCATCGTGATGCCGGAGGGCATGAGCGAAGAGCGCAAGAAGGTCATCCGCGCGTACGGCGGCGACCTCGTCGAGACGCCGGGCGGGGAGAGCGACGTGGACCTCTCGATGGACCGGGTCGACGAGATGCTCGCGGAGTCCCCCGGCCAGTACTGGTTCCCAAACCAGTTCACTAACCCGGACAACCCGGTCGCACACGAGAAGACGACCGGCGTCGAAATCCTCGACCAGGTCGGGGGTGCCCCGGACGCCTTCCTGGCCGGCCAGGGCACGGGTGGCACAGTCACCGGCGTGGGTGGCACAGTCACCGGCGTCGGACGGACCCTCCGCGAGGAGGACCCGGAGACCGCACTGTACGCCCTCGAACCCGCCGAGGCTCCGCTGCTCTCGTGTCGCCAGTGGGGCACCCACGAGATAGAGGGCATCGGCGACGGGTTCGTCCCCGAGAATCTCGACCCGGAGCTGATGGACGGAGTCGTGGCCGTCGAGAGCGACGCCGCACTCGAGCGGTCGCGCGCCCTCGCAGAGGGGGAAGGCGTCTTCTGTGGCATCTCCAGTGGTGCCAACGTCGAGGGTGCCATCCGTCTCTCGCGGGAGCGACCCGAACTGGACGAGATAGTCACCATCATCTGTGACACCGGGCACCGCTACTTCACGACCAAGCTGTTCGAACCGGAGTACGAAATCGACGTCCCCGACCGCGAACACCCGCTCGACGAGTACTCCAGGGAGATCCTCGAGGAGTACCAAGACGAGTGGCACATCGTCGACTGACCGGGTAATGGCGACGACTGTGGGCGGCGTGCTCCTTGCAGCCGGCAGGGGAACGCGCTTCGTGGGCGGGAACAAACTCCTGGTCGAACCCGAGGGGGAACCGATCGTCCGACGGGCCGCACGGACGCTTCTCGATGCGTTGCTCGGGGAAGCCGTGGCCGTCCTCGGACACGACGCCGAGGCCGTCGAGTCGGCACTGGCCGGGCTCGATATCGCAACCCTGTACAACGAGAACTACGACGACGGACAGAGCAGTTCTGTCGCTGTCGGCGTCACTGCGGCCCGCGAGCGGGACTGGGACGCCGCTCTCTTCGCGCTCGGCGACATGCCCGCCGTCGACAGCGACACCATCGAGACACTCCTGGGTGCCTACAGAGCGGGCGCCGGGTCGGTCGTGGCGCCGGCATACGAGGGCAGGCGCGGCAATCCGGTCCTCTTCGACAGCCAGCACTTCGACGCACTCGAAGATGTCACCGGCGACCGTGGTGGCCGGGACATCGTCGAGGCGGTCGGCACGCTCGTGGCGGTCGATGACCCGGGGGTCCGGACGGATATCGACCGACGCTGTGACCTCCCCGATCACTCTTAACTGCGTCCGCGTCGAAATGGGGACGACACACTCTACCGGAGGCTCGACGCTCACACTCGGGCCGGCGCGTGGCCGCGAGTTCGGGCGGCTCATGGAGTTCACCCGGTCGGTCGCGGCTGGCAGTCGACAGTCCCGGCTCCATTCGGTCGCCCGCAAACTGGTCGCCGACGGCCGGATCCAGCGGATGGCTATCATATACTACTAATAAACTGTATAATCAAATATTATTTCTACGAGTAACAAGCAGACACGAATGTTATAATATCTATCAGATCAGAATAAATATAATAAATATGTTATATTCAATAGTAATAGCGAAAATCACGGCCGTCGACGGTTCACAGGTTTCGGGAGAGTGACGGGTCGTCTTCGAAGCTTTTTCATCCCGCTCGGAGTAACGCGGGGTATGCGGCTATATCGCAGGGACATCGGGCAGGACGTCCGGGAGCTGGGGTCGATGGTTGGCGACGCCATCTCCGAGCAGACCTCTGAGGAGGCTTTCGATACTGTCGAGGAGTTGCGGAAGACAGCCATAGACTACCGGGAGGGGGCCATCGACAGCAGGACGCCCCTAGAACGGGCAATCGACGAGGCCGACGAGGAGCAACTCCTCACGGTCGCACGCGCGTTCACGACGTTTTTCGAACTCATCAACCTGGCCGAGGAGCGCGAGCGGGTCCGCGCGCTCAGGGAACAGTCACAGGCGACGATCCCCGACGACGGCCTCGAGGAGGCTGTCGCGGAACTGGCCGCGTCCGAGGCCGACGCAGAGACGGTGCAGGAAATCCTCGACGACGTGCTCATCCAGCCGACGTTCACCGCACACCCCACGGAGGCGCGGCGCAAGACTGTGAAGGCGAAACTCCGGAACGTGGCCGACCTCATCGAAACCCTCGACGAGCGGCTGGTGACCGACAAGGAGCGCGAGCGGATCGAACGCGACCTGCGCGCGGAGGTGACGAGCCTCTGGCAGACGGCACAGATCCGGGAGCGCAAGCCCGAGCCCACCGACGAGGCGCTGAACGTCCAGTGGTATCTCGAGAACGTCCTCTTCGACGTGACCGGCGAACTGTACGACGAACTCGAGGAGACACTGGGGGAGGAGTACCTCGACGTCGACGTCCCGAAACTGTTCGAGTTCCGCTCGTGGGCCGGCAGCGACCGCGACGGTAACCCCTACGTCACGCCCGAGGTGACCACACGGACTCTCGAGCGCCAGCGGCAGGTCGTCCTCGATCACTACTGTGCGAAACTCCGGTCACTGATGGGGGCGCTCAGCCTCGAAGGCGACCGGCTCGAACTGGGCGAGTCGGTCACCGAATCGCTGGAAACCGCCCGCGAGATGTTCCCCGCCGTCGCCGAGGAGGCCCGCCAGGAGTACCACTCCGAACCCTACCGGCAGATGCTCTACCTCGTCAGCGAGCGCGTCGAACGCGTCGGCGACATCCGGCCGGGCGGGTACGAGGACGCCACCGAACTCCTCGATGACCTCAAGGCACTCGCGGCAGATCTCCGGCGCAACGACGCTGACCGGATCGCCCGGACACAGGTCGACCCCCTGGTCCGCCAGGTGGCCACCTTCGGCTTCAACCTGGCCAGCCTCGACCTGCGGGACCACCGCCAGAACCACACCGACACCGTCACCGAGTTGCTGGCCCGGCAGGGCGTCGACTACGAGGCCATGTCCGAGTCGGAACGGGCCGACCTGCTGACCGAGGCCATCGTGAACGACACCTCGTTTCTCGAGGGACTCGACACCGATGGCCTCTCGGAGACGGCCGCGCGGGTCGTCGAGCGGTTCGACACGCTGGCCGACTGGCAGGCGGAGTACGGCGTCGACGCCATCGACACCTACTGTATCAGCATGTGCGAGGAGCCCAGTCACGTTCTCGAGGTGCTGTTCCTGGCCTCCGAGGTCGGCGTCGTCGACCTTCCAGGGTACTGTGGGCTCGACGTCGTCCCGCTCCTGGAGACCGAGTACGCGCTCTCGGGGGCACGCCGCATCATGGGCACGCTGTTCGAAGACGAGGCTTACGCCGGCGCGCTGGCAGCCCGCGACGATGTCCAGGAGGTGATGATCGGGTACTCGGACTCGAACAAGGAGAACGGCTACCTCGCGGCCCAGTGGTCGCTGTACCGCAACCAGAAGCGCCTGGCGGCCATCACTGAGGAGTACGGCGTAGAACTGCGCCTGTTCCACGGCCGCGGTGGCTCGATCTCCCGTGGCGGCGGCCCGATGAACGACGCCCTGCTTGCCCTGCCAAACGAGACGGTCACAGGCGAGGTCAAGTTCACCGAGCAGGGGGAGGCAATCTCGGAGAAGTACGCCCACGACGACATCGCCGAACGCGAACTCGAGCAGATGCTCAACGCCCAGGTCCGGATCC
>PXSU01000002.1:14410-15662 GCA_003022745.1 Halobacteriales archaeon SW_9_67_25 | reverse complement strand
ATTCTCGCTGACGAAGGTCGTATTCCCGTCGAGGATTCGAACCTCCGAGGCCATAGTCCCGGGCGGGGCTAAAATCCCGAGGTTTGAATCTTGACACTGTCACGTATTCAGATGCCCACAATCGGCTCCCAAATCGTTCCGACAGGCAATCGTGATATCTATGATTTCACTGATCTGTAGGTCGTAGTCATTCGTAGGTGTGGGTGTATCCGCCGTCCCAGAGCATATCCGCGCCGTTGAGGTGTTTGCCGTGGCTCGAGAGGCCGAACGTGAAGAGGTTGGCCACCTCCGCGGGCGTCATCAGGTCCTTCGTCCGGGCCTGTCCCAGCATGACGTCCTCAATGACTGCCTGTTCGGAGATGCCACGCTCCCGAGCGGTGTCCTCAATCTGATTGACCATCAGCGGCGTGAGCACGTATCCAACCGATACCGAGAAGCTCCGGAGCGTGCCCTCCCCCTCGGCCGCAATCGATCTCGTGAGTCCGGTCATTGCGTGTTTGGCGGTAATGTATGGGGCCTTGTCCCGGGTCGCGTAGTGACCGTGAGCAGAGGACATGTTGGCGATGGCCCCGACGCCGTCGTCGGTTGACCGTATCTCGGGGATGGCGTACTTCGAGACGAGAAACGGTGCCCGGACCATGACGTCCTGGATCAGGTCGTACTTCTCGACCGGGAAGTCTGCGATACTATCGATGTGTTGGAGTCCTGCAATGTTGGCCACGTATCGGATATCGCCCTCCTCGCCCGCGGCGGCCACCATCGCCTTGACGTCGGCCGCGTCGGCCAGGTCGGTCGGAACGCTCTCGATTGTGCCGGCCACGTCGAGATCCGCGGCGATTGACTCCGTCTCCGCGAGGCCATCCTCGTCGATGTCGGCCCCGACGACGGTCAGCCCGTTGGCCGCCAGCGCCACCGCCGTGGCTCGCCCGATGCCAGAGGCGGCCCCGGTCACCACCGCGACGGTGCCCTCGGTAAAACGGGAATCCTCCAGCACGAGCAGATCCTCTCGCGCCAGTGTCGGTGCAGTCAGGTCCAACTCACTGTCTGTCACGAACAGTCACTCCGGGTCAGTCGAGACGCGGCTATCTTATAATTGCATCGCGGTCAGATCGGGAGTAGCGGAGCAGTCCATGTTTTGCAGTAGACCTCCTCCAAAATTGTCAGTAATGTTGTGAAAGATGGAACGCGCGTATCGGTCACGTGAGCGGCGTCGAATCAGCCGGATTACCTGGCGACGAGGACCGAGGCTAAC
>PXSU01000002.1:9803-14358 GCA_003022745.1 Halobacteriales archaeon SW_9_67_25 | reverse complement strand
ATAATTTTAATTACTCGGCCGACGTTCGTTGGACACACCCGGTTGACCGATAATGCTCTCTCTCGAACTGGAGATGGTCCAGTACGACTGTCCGTACATCGATACGACGGACGACTACGAGATCTCGTTTCTGGCAAAACAGTGGGAGTTCGACGCCACAGCCAACAGTCTTGAGACGCGAATCATGACCAGGGCAGCGACGCCAGTGGAACTCGATAGGGGACTGGAGGCGTTGCAGGAACACGACAACATGGAGGCCGTCGAACTGTTGCGCCGGAGCGGCGACACGGCACTCATTCGGTCGTGCATATGCGAAACCCAGGCGATGGAGGCAGTCCGGGACAACGACGGCTACATCACCGGCCCCTTCGAGATTTCGGAGGGCAGCGAGATGTGGCGGATCGGGTTCGACACTGTGGCGGTGGCCGAGCGTGGGCTTGACGAACTCGAACAGCACAACGACTTCTCCGTCGAGTCCCGCGAGAGCCTCGATCTACAGGAGTACTACGACGTCCTCCAGAACGTCAAACGTGCCGGGGATGTGTTCGACTCCTGTCGTGACCTCTCTGATGTCGAGCGGGAGACACTCATCACAGCAGTCGAGGAGGGTTACTTCGGGCAGCCACGCGACGCGACGCTGGAAGCGCTAGCCGAGGAGTTCGACATTTCCAGGACCGCCGTCTCGAAGAACCTCAGACGGAGTCAGCGGAAGGTGCTTTCCGAACTGGTTGAGGTTATCGACGTCACCCACGAAGAAGAGACCGAAGGGACCGTCTAATCGGCTCTCGCCGTAGCGAGCAAAAAAAGGCGAAGAGCACCCTACGGTTCCTGTCCGCTACCCTGCATGAGTTCCTGGACTGCAGCTCGCTCGGAGACGGCCGTGGGATCACCGCTGTCGAAGATGTCGCCACGCTCGATCACGTAGAGCTGATCCACGATTTCGGGGACGTGCTGGACGTTCGACTCGGCGATCAGTACCGCGATCCCCTGCTCGTTGATCCGCTGGATGTAGTCTTTGAGGCGTTCGACGATTACCGGTGCCAGTCCCTCAAGCGGCTCGTCGAGAATGAGGAGGTCGGGTTGCAACGCGAGCGCCCGACCGATTGAGACCATTTTGGCCTGCCCGCCGCTGAGATTCTCGACGTTCGCGTCCCGCCGGTCGGACAGTTCCTCGAACAGGTCGAACACCTCCTCGACGACGGCGTCCGCGTCGTCGATGCCGCGGCGGTCACCCGAAGTCCAGATCGGGAGCCGGACGTTCTCCTCGACGCTCATCCCGGTGAACAGTCGCCGGTCCTCGGGCTGGTAGCCGATTCCCCGCTTCGGGACGAGTTCCGCCCGGAGCGAGGTGAGTTCCTCGCCGTCGAACCGGACCGACCCGCCGAGTACCGTCGCCAGTCCCATGATGGTCCGGAATGTGGTCGTCTTTCCTGCGCCGTTGCGGCCGACGAGTCCGACCGCCTCGCCACGATTCACCTCGAGAGAGACGCCGTCGGTGACCTGCAATCCCTCGACGGCGGCGTCGAGGCCCGCGACCTCAAGCAGCGGGTCGTCCGCGGGCTGTTGGCTCACTCGCTCACCCCCAGGAGGAGCCGCCGGAGCTCGTCGTCGGTCCTGAGCATCGATGGATCGCCCTCGCCGTGGACCTGTCCCTGATGGAGCGCTATCAGCCGGTCGGCGTACTCGGTGACGATGTCCATGTCGTGTTCGATCATGACGGTCGTGACGCCACGGGCCCTGCCCACGTCGACGATGGTATCGACGACGTACCCCTTCTCGCTCGTGGTGACGCCTGCCGTCGGCTCGTCGAGCAGCAGATACGCCGGGTCGAGCCCGAACGACATCGCCACGTCGAGGAGCTTCCGGTCACCGTGGGGGAGCGTCGATGCGGGCGTGTCCGCCAGGTCACCGAGGCGGAACTGCGAGAGGAGTTCGTCCACGCGGCGCTCGACGGACTCGTGGGCGTCGCTGAGCGAGAACATGCTCAGCGTCCGCCCCTCATCCGAGAGGACGGCGGTCCGGAGGTTCTCGCGGACGGTCATCTCCTCGAAGACGTGGACCACCTGAAACGAGCGGACGAGTCCCTGCCTGACTCGCGCCTCGGGAGGGACGTCGGTGAT
The DNA here is from genome assembly GCA_003022745.1 of Halobacteriales archaeon SW_9_67_25. Lineage (GTDB taxonomy): Archaea > Halobacteriota > Halobacteria > Halobacteriales > Haloarculaceae > SW-9-67-25. Next base: position 12,238 of record PXSU01000002.1, on the reverse strand, counting down.
GTCCGTGCCGTCCAGCAGCACCGACCCCTCGTCCGGGTGAAGGCGGCCGGTCAGCAGGTTGATAAGCGTCGTCTTGCCGGCGCCGTTCGGGCCGACGATGAACACCACCTCCTCCCCCTCGGCGCCGAACTGGAGGGTCACGCCGTCAGTGGCCACGAGCGAACCGAACGATTTCCGGAGGTCGCGTGCCTCGAGCATCACTGGATCCCCGTTAGAATGATCCGGAGGTTCTCGGCGGCCCGCCGGGTGGCGTCCGCGACCGACTTGCGGAGCCGGGCAAGCCAGGTCGAGACGACCGACGGGTCCTCGCGCAGGTCACGGAGCCCTGCCCGGAACCGGCTGTCCCGCTGGAGTGATCCCACGATTCCCCGCGGGAACCCGTACACCAGCGCGAGCAGGACCACTCCCGTCAGCGCCTCGAAGTAGACGGTGACGTCCTGACCGACGTCCTGCAGAAACACGAGGACGATACCGCCGACGAGCGGGCCGACGAGCGTCCGGTACCCCCCGAGGATGGCCATGAACAGGATGTCGCCCGAGCGCAGGACGAACAGCGTGCCGTCGGGGTCGATCTGGAGCTGGAGCGTCGCGTAGACCGCTCCGCCGACACCGCCGTAGAGCCCGGAGATGACGAACGCGAGCCACACGTACCGCTCGACCGGAAGGCCGATGAACCGTGCCCGGGTCCGGTTTTGCCCGATTGCGTCGAGCGCGTTCCCGAACGGCGAGTGGACGATCCGCCACATCACGAGCAAGAGCACGGCGAGGATGGCCAGCGTGAGGTAGTATAGCAGGAGGTTGTACACCTCCGGCGGGAATGCCTGGCCCAACAGCAGCGGTCGGCCGGCCGGGTCGGGCCGGACCGGCAGGCCGTCGGTCCCGTTGAAAAACGCCTCGTTACCCTTCACGAGCGAGTACAGGAGCATGCCGAACGCGAGCGTCAGCAGCGAGAAGTACAGCCCGGTGTGGCGCAGGGAGAGTGCACCAATGACAGCCGCCATCACCGTCGCAACGACCACGCCGGCCAGCAACAGCACGAAGAAGCTGTTGACGCCCGCCTTCGAGGCCAGTACCGCCGCGGTGTAGGCCCCAGTTCCGAAGAAGGCGGCGTGGCCGAACGAGACGAGCCCGGTGTGGCGCACCAGGAGGTTCAGCCCGACGGCGGCGATACCGAACAGGAGCCCCTGGTGGAACACGCTCAACTGCAGGGAGTCCGAGACCCGCATGAGGTCGGGCAGCGCGAGCAAAACGAGCGCAGCCACGAGCCCGAGAACCACCTGCCGGCCTGTCAGCACCAGCCCCCGGGTGAGCCGGAGGTGTCGTTTGCCGTCTTCCGTCTCGATACCCGGGAACGCCTCGCGACGGCTCACAGGATAGATAGGGACGAGCCACCGCGAGACCAGTCCCACGACGAGCGCACCGACGAACGCCCCGCGCAGACTCCCGACGCCGCCGATGACGATGACGACGAACGAGAGCACGAGCGGGTTGATGCCCATCCCCAGCGTCGCCGTCGTCCGCGGGAGTTCGATCGCACCCGCGAACCCGGCAAAGAAGGCCCCGAGTGCGAACACGAGCGTGAACACCCGGTCGGTGCTGACGCCGATCGCCGTCGCCATCTCGCGGTCGATAGCCGTCGCGCGGACGATGCGTCCCGTCCTCGTGCGTTCGAAGAAGTAGAACAGACCGAGGAGGACGGCCGTCCCGAGGAGGATCACGAACAGGTTGTACGTCGGGTAGGTCACCCCGAACAGTTCCGTCGTGGGGATGGCGTTGATGCTGGTGTAGACGTCGGCAACCCTGACCGGAGAGGGGCCCCAGACGAACTGGAAGATGTCCACGAAAACGAGCAACAGCGCGAACGTCACCACGAGCTGATAGACCTCGTCGCGGTCGTAGATGGGCCGGATGAACACTGTCTCCAGGAGTACGCCGACGGGGAGCAACACGGCCGCCGAGACGAGTGCGCCGAGGACGACGTACCCGACGAACAGCGCCAGTGTCACGAGCCCCGCGTCGGCCGGCGGGGCGAAGACCCCTACCATGAACCCGTAGACGCTGAACGAGACGTACGCGCCGAGCGCGAACAGTTCGCCGTGGGTGAGGTTCAGAACCTCCAGAATCCCGAGGATGATGGTCATCCCGGACGCGATCAAGAACAGGACGAACCCGGCCTGCAGTCCGTTCAGTGTCCGGAGGATAGCGGCCTCCAGGAACCCCGACTGGAGCGGAACAACTGTCTCTAGCATCGTCGTGTCTGTCGGGACCTCGTCTCTGAAGTGTGGGAGGTACGGACCGCCATCCGATCAGTTCGACCAGCTGTCGATCCAGTCCTCGGGCCGGGTCCCCGGCGGCGGCGAGATCTCCTGTGGCGAGTAGGCGTTGACGTCGTCAAGCGCAGCCGCGCCGACCTCGTCGTCCCAGACCATCTCGCC
>PXSU01000002.1:0-9645 GCA_003022745.1 Halobacteriales archaeon SW_9_67_25 | reverse complement strand
TCACCGTCGAGGCGACACGGGTGTCGCTGAACATGTCGTTAGCCACCGCCTGTTCGAGGAACGTGACCGCGTCGCCGCCCCACAGGCTCGAGAACATCAGGTCCGGCTGGGTGCTGTTTATCTCGGAGATGTGCGTCGACATGTCGCTGGTCCCCAGGTCCGGCAGGCCCTCGTAGACGACGTCGAAGTCACCGATCAACCCCCCCAGTGCGAGTTTGAAGAACCGCTGTTCGTCCTCGCCGAAGGAGTAGCCCGGGTTGACCCCGGCGACCGTGTCGATGTTGTCGGCCCCCATCCGGTCGACCGCCTCGCGGGCCACCACCAGCACCTCCATGAGGTCGGAGTTCTGGAAGCGAAAGGAGTAGGTCGGGTCGGAAACCGTGTCCCAGTACAGCGTCGTGACGGTCCCTGCCGTCGAGATGTTGACGACCTCCTGGGACTCGACCTCCGGGGCGATCTGTTCGTGGGTCCCGCTCGAGACGGGACCGAACGTGACGTCCTTGCCCTCGTCGATCATCTGCCGGTAGCTGTCCAGGGGATTCTGGCCCTCGTCGACGATATCGAGGTTCAGCGGTCGTTGCCCGTAGACGCCGCCGGCCTCGTTGACGCGCTCGACGGCCAGTTCCGCCCCCCGCTGGATCTGGATCCCCAACACCCCGGGTGCTCCCTCGGTGAACGTGAGCATGCCGGCCTCGAGCGGCTCGGTCCCGATTTCCCCGTCCTCGGACGTGCCCCCGTCGTCGCTTCCACCCCCGTCGAGGAGCGCGCTACACCCCGAGAGGCCGGCGAGCGCTACCGTCGCGGCGCCGCCGCCCAGCGTTCGCATGACCGTCCGTCTGTCGATTCCCCCGTGCTCCGCCTCGTTCGATGGTGCGTGCCGCCGTGACATGGTACCGTCCTCCGCACCTACGACGGATTGCACAATCAAACGGCACGTTCACATGTTGATATCCGACCGGGAACCGGCGTCCGAGCACGCCACAACTCTTCGGGCGTACTCCCGGAGTGGTCACATCTCGTCCATGGCTTCGACGAGGCGCGAGAGAACCTTCCGCTGCCCCCGGCGCAGGTTCCGGGACGCGGCGGACTTCGAGACGCCGAACTCCTCGGAGACTGTGGCGAGCGTCGCCCCCCGGGGCTCGTCGAAGTATCCCTCCTCAACGGCGGTCCGGAGGGTCGCGTGCTCCGTCGCCGAGAGTGACTCGCAGGCAGTGAGGAACTTCCCAACCGCTTCCGGGTGCTGGAACAGCGAGAACAGCGCGTCCGACTCCAGTTGCTGGCGGGACTTGACCTCGAACTCGTTGTCACGTTCCATGTCGGCGAGCGCACGATCGGACCGTCTCTCGTTGTCGAACCCCACGTACCACAGTTCCCGGCCGTCTTCCATCTCGGGTGGGCCGGTCAGATACCCGCCGTGCTCCCGGACGGCGCTCATCGCGTTCGTCTCGTTCATGACCGCACGCAGCAGTGCCGTTTCGCCACGCCGGTAGTGCAGCGCGACGTCCTGGACCATGTCGTGGTCACGGAGCGTCGAGAGCCCGGAGTCGAGTGCGCTCCTGCCCGAGGCGCGTGCCATGATCCGCGTCTCGAGCGTCTCCTGGCGCTCGTTGAACGACCACTGGAGTGCGGAAAACGACAGCGGGTGATCGTCTGTCGTATCGATGAACGGACAGTCGTATTGCCGGACATCGATGGTGAGCGTTATCATGCCACAATTGCACAGTAACAGAATCCAATCGTATATATGTATGGTGTCTTCGGTTCTTGTTCCACGAACATAGCCGTCCAACGCTGATGGCCGCAAAATATGAACGTGACGACTTTTTTCCGTCGACGCCCTTATGTGCTCCCATGACTCTCACGCAGAGTCAGCACCGGACTGGAAACCGCAGGGCATTCCCAGGGACCGACAGCGGGGGACGGCATCGATGAGTTCCGGGCGAAGCGCGCCGACGACCGACGAGGTCGCGCGGTATGCGGAACGCGCGGCGGCTGCCGGCATCGAGACCACCCGGACGCCCCGGGAGGAAGCCACTGCAGCGATCGGCGCTGCCTGCCGGGGGGAGACGGTCGCAACGGTGCTCCCCTTCGATGTCGACCTCCCGGCCGGCGCGACCGTCGACCCGACGACGGCGCACCTCGAGGCGGCCGACACCGGCGTCACGGCGGGGACGCTGGCCGTCGCCGAGTACGGCACCGTCGTCGTCACGCCGACGACCCGCAAGGAGGGGTCGGTGAGCCTGCTCCCGGAGCGCCACGTGGCCGTCGTCCGGGCCAGCGACGTCGTGGCGGACATGCTGGCCGGCTTCGACCGGCTGGGCGAGGCCTTCGCCGCCGGACGGAACGACGCCGTCCTCGTGACCGGGCCGAGCGCGACCGCCGACATGGGTGAACTCGTCGAGGGCGTCCACGGTCCGGCAGAGATGCACGTCGTCATCGTGGGGTCCGAACCGTGAGCTCCGAGGAGTCACGCGCCGGGAAGGCGGCCCGCATCCGGGCCATCCTCGACGCCGAGGGTGAGGCCGTCGCGGCGAACGCCCGGCATCTCAACGACCGGCGTTACGAGGCAATCGACGAACTCGGGGCGGAACGGTACGAGGAGCTCCGCGAGACCGTCCGCGGCATCAAGGAGGACGCCATCGACCGCCTGCCGGAACTGCTCGCAACGGTCGAAGCGGCGGTCGAGGACAACGGCGGCGAGGTCTACGTCGCCGACGACGCCGCAGACGCCACCGACTACATCGAGTCGGTCTGTGCGGGTCTCGACGCGGAGTCGGTCGTCAAGTCCAAGTCGATGACCACCGAGGAAATCGGGGTCAACGAGGCCCTCGAGGAGGCGGGCGTGGCCGTCCACGAGACCGACCTGGGCGAACTCGTGATCCAGCTGGCCGACGAGACACCCTCTCACCTCATCGGTCCCGGCTTCCACAAGTCCCGCGAGGAGATCGCACGGCTGTTCAACGAGCGCTTCGACCCCGAGGAGCCCCTGGAAACCGCGGACGAACTGACCGCGTTCGCCCGGGACTACCTCGCAGACCGGATCGACGAGGCGGACGTCGGGATGACGGGGGCGAACTTCGTCGTCGCGGAGACGGGCACCATCGCGCTTGTCACCAACGAGGGCAACGCCCGGAAGGTCATCGAGTCGACGAACCACCACGTGGCCGTGACCGGCATCGAGAAACTGTTGCCGACCCTCGAATCGCTCCGCCCGTTCGTGGAACTCATCGGCCGAACCGCGACCGGCCAGTCGGCGGCGATCTACAACACGCTGGTGTCGGGGCCGGTCAACTCCCCGCCGGTGCCGTTCGGGGACCCCGACGCCGAGCGCACGTTCCACCTCGTGTTGATCGACAACGGGCGGCGGGCGATGCGCGAGGACCCCGACCTGCGGGAGACGCTGTACTGCATCCGGTGTGGTGCGTGCAACAACTCCTGTGCCAACTTCCAGAGCGTCGGCGGCCACGCGTTCGGCGGGGAGACGTACACCGGCGGTATCGGGACGGGCTGGGAGGCCGGCGTCCACGACCTCGAGAGCGCGGGCGGGATGAACGACTTCTGCACCGGGTGCTCGCGGTGCGAACCGGCCTGCCCGGTGAAGATCGACATCCCGTGGCTCAACACGGTCGTCAGGGACCGGGTCAACCGCGGGGCCGACCCCGGCGAGTTCGACTTCCTCGTCGAGGGGCTGGTACCCGACGACGAACACGGCGGTATCGACCGCCAGAAGCGTTTTTTCGGCAACTTCCCGACGCTGCCGTCGCGCGAACGCTCATGGAGTCGCTGCTCGGCGTCGACGCCCGCCGTGACCTGCCGACATTCCGCCGCGAGACGCTCGTCGAGTGGTTCGAGGCACGCGGGACCGAGCCACCCGGGGAGCCGGTCCGGGAGGCCGTCGTCTATCCCGACCCCTACACGAACTACGTGAACGTCGGGCGCGGCAAGGCAGCAGTCAGGGCGCTGGAGGCACTCGGCGTCGCCGTCACCGTCCCCACGCTCCCGCCGAGCGGTCGCGCCCCGCTCTCGCAAGGGATGGTCTCGACCGCCCAGGAGCGTGCGAGCGGGCTGTACGCGGCAGTCGTCGATCACCTCCGGGCCGGAAAAGATCTCGTCGTCGTCGAGCCGTCGACCCTGGCGATGTTCCGCAACGACTACGAACACCTCCTCCCCGCAGAGCGGTTCGACTCCCTCGCGGACAACAGCTACGAAGTCTTGGAGTACGTGTTCGGGCTGGTTGAGAACGGAGCCGATTCCGAGGTGCTGGCCGGGCCGGGCGGCGACCGCGACCGGGCCGTCGTCTACCACCCCCACTGCCAGCAGCGGACGCTCGGGCTCGATGCCCACACCGTGGGCGTCCTCGAGGCGCTCGGTTACGACGTCGTCACCTCCGACGTCGAGTGTTGTGGGATGGCCGGCTCCTTTGGCTACAAGAGCGAGTACTACGAACTCAGCGTCGACGTCGGGCGGGCGCTCGGATCGCAACTCCGCGAGGAGGCCGGGCGCCGGGTGCTGGCCAGCGGCACGTCATGTACGGACCAGATCGACTCGCTGCTGGACCGGGACCCGGTACACCCGATCGAATTCGTCGCACCCAGCCGGGCGTGAGTGTCACGGCCCCGCCCCCGGTTCGCCGCGGGGACGGCCGTCACCGGTCGCGAAAGTCGTGTTCGTATCCCACGGGACCGCCGACGCCGTACTGTCCATAATAAATGTTGGTGTGGGCCACAGGAGAGGATTTTAAAAGACGTCGACTGGAACCAGACCGAACAGGAGCGCGAGGGCCACCGCGACGGTCGGAGCGGCGACGGCGGCGAAGACCGCCCGGTTCCAGGCCAGCACCTTCCGCCCGTCCAGCGGGCCGAAGGGGATCATGTTGAACGCCGCAAGCAAGACGTTGATGAAGATGCCCATGGTGCCGATGGCGCCGGGAAAGCCCGGCGCGACCGAGAGGGGGACGAACAGCGCCGCGAGCCCGACGTTCGTCACCGGGCCGGCAAGCGCAATGAGGCCGTTCTCGCGTGCCGTGATCCGGCCGCGGTGGTAGACTGCCCCCGGTGCCGCGAAGAGGAAGCCGGCCATGGCCACGAGGACCGTCAGCCCCAGCATGCTGTAGTCGGCGCGGAAGGCCGCGACCTGGCCGAAGCGGACCGCCACCAGCTTGTGTGCGAGTTCGTGCAGGAGGAAGCCGGTGCCGACGGTGAGCATGCTCAAGGCGAACAGCCGGGCCACCGCCCCCGTTCCGACCGCCCCAGCAAGCACACCCGACAGCGTGCCCGGGGCGAGAAAGATGGTGAAGGCGACACCGAGGGCGACCCACGCCGCCGCGAGGTCGCGCAGTTCCCGGCGACTGAAGGTGATGGTCGACTGCTGTCTGTGGGCGTGCGTGCTCATGGCTGGGCGAGCGACCACAGCAGCCGGGCACTGCGGCGCGCCCCCTCGACCATCCGGTCGGCCAGCGCGGCGACGCCGCCGATTTCCGCCGAGAGCTGGGGCAATAACACCGTCGCGAACAGGACGCTCGCGACGAAGCTCCCGATGTTTGTCATCCCGACGATGAGGATGAGCCGGAACAGCGGCACCTCCCGCATCCGCCTGACGAGGTCGGGGATCGGGATTTCGTCGTCGGACAGCAAGTCGTTGAGCCGGCCGATATCGCCGATGTTGACCTCGAGGTAGCGCAACTCGACGTAGCCGGCGAACCAGCCGGGCGCCAGCAGGGGGTTGACGCTGGTGAGCCAGGCGACCGCGCCGCCGACGCCTGCGCTCGTCCAGTGGGCGCCGGCGAGTTTCGCCAGCCCGGCCGCGATGACGCCGTTGACCACGAACCAGGCGGCGAAGACGACGAGCAGCCACTGCTGGCGCACGCCCGCTATCGCCAGCAGGGCGAAGAAGGCCAGAAAGCCCAGCGTGAACGTGTAACCGACCAGCTTGTACGCGAGCCGGCCCCACCGGCGGCCATCGGGCGCGCCCACCAGCGTCCCGGGGTCGGGCAGCGTCTCCGGGGCCGCGAGGTATCCCTCGATGCCCTCGTGGTGGCCGGCACCGACGACCGCGACCACGTCGTGTCCGGCATCGCGGAGCGCGACCAGCCGGTGGGCGATGTAGGCGTCGCGCTCGTCGATGAGCGCCTCCGCGCCACCCGGCGAGAAGTGCCGGAACTCCTCGATCATCGCCGTCACGACGTCGGTGTCGGTCAGATCCGCGGGGTCGAACTCCTCGTACTCCTCGGGGTCGCCGTCGAGTCGACCCAGCGCGAGCGCAAGCGGGACGCCCACGACGGCTGCGACGGCCGTTGCGACCAGCACGCCGTCGACGACGGCGACGGCACCCCCGACCAGCGGCAGGGTCGACGCGGCCGCGGGCACCACGTGCGGTCCGCCGACGGCCTCGGCGAGGACGGCGACGAAGAGCCCGAGGGTGAAGCCGACGCCGAGCCCAGCCGTCAGGGGACCGACCATCACCACGAGCAACGAGCCGACCATCCCGAGTTTCTCGCGGGCCCGCAGGCGCTGCCAGAACCGCTGGATGGTCGTCTGGATGTCGCGGTCGACGAGCGCGACATCGATGCCCAGGCCCTCGGCCGTGTCGACGGCCGCCTCCATGTCGGCGCCGGGCGAGACGTCGAACCGTTCCCCCAGCCGCGTCTGGACGTACGAGAGCAGCCAGTAGGCGATCAGCTGGAAGACCATCTGTCCCCGGATGAGGTCCGTCGCCTCGAGGTCCTCCGGGGCCTCGCCCTTGATGCGGCGGTACCGGCTCTCGTCGAGTTCCACCGCGACCACGTCCGGGCGCTCGCGCTCGATGGTCTCCTCAACCTCCGTGACGCTGTCCTGTGAGACGTGTGCCGTCCCGACGACGGTCACGGAGCCCTCTCCCGGCCGCTCGGGCACCGCTGCCGCGGTCGCGTCCCGGCCGTCCTCCGGGCGGTCAGCCATCGGTCGCCCTATACAGCCGTCCCGTTTACCGTTGTCGGGACGTGCCGGTCCGGTTCGGATAGCAGTGTCAATATGTTACCCCGTTGTACATTCGGTAGTTAAAATAATAAGAAGTGACTCCCTTGTTCCCGTTGATGCACGACTTGACCGGATTCCAGCGCGACCTCCTGGTCGTGATAGCAGGTCTAGACGAACCGCACGGACTCGCCATCAAAGACGAACTCGAGGAATACTACGAGAGCGAGGTGAACCACGGACGGCTGTATCCGAACCTCGACGAACTCGTCGAGAAGGGGCTCGTCGAGAAAGGTCAGAAAGACAGGCGGACGAACGTATATCACCTGACACAGCGCGGCGACCGGGAACTGAGTGCCCGCCAGGAGTGGGAATCCCAGTACGTCACGGCGTAGCCACGCCGTCCGCTCTCGTCCAGGGACGGGTGGCGTTTATTCCCGCCCGCTGCCGACGGTTCGCCTTTTTGTCCGACCGTCCCGTACTGGGGGTATGGGACTGACAGTCGAGACGCCGCCACCGCCCGAGTTGCGGGAGATAGACCCCAACGAGTACGACGACGCCGACCTCGCCAGCGAGGCCGACTACCGCCGCGAGGAGATCGAGGCGTTCCTCCGGGACGGCGCCTGGGACCGGGCCTTCGAGGAGTGGGCCGCCCACACCGACATGGACGGGACGGAGTTCGCCATCGTCACCGACCTCGACCTCCTGCGCGAGTTCGACTTCTTCTGGGACTCGTATGCCGACCGCGTCGGCTACCACGCCCCCGGAATCCCCGAGGACTGGCAACACCGCGACTTCCACCCCGACCTTGACTCGTGGGGGACCGTCTCCGCGATCAACGCCGGCCTGACCGAACTCGGACAGGTGGTGTGCGAGGTTCTCAAGGCGGAGTACATCGACTGGGAGACCGACTACGAGGCCCCCGACGACCTGCCCGATTTCTGATACGGATTGCTGTCGTTCATTACTGGATCGACCGCAGTACGGCGCGCGGTCGACCTGGAAAATAGCGACAGCAATCCGTATGAGTCACTCCCGGGGGACCGCGAGGTTCTTCAGCACTCCGCCACACTCCTCGCACGTGCCGAGGTGTTCCTCTGTCCACATCCGGGCGCCACACCCCCGGCACTCGTAGAGATACTCTCCCGGCGGGTCGTACGGGTCACTCCTGTTCATGTTCAGATACGCTTCCCGCCACGCCGCAATAACCGTTCCGTAATATTCCCTTTATCGATATTAATTCTTCTTACCCGCGGAGAGAAAGTGGGCGATTGTACAGTTATTCCGTGTCGAGCGGTAACCGTGGGGAGACGAAACCCGTATCCACGTTCCCGGCCTGTGGTCCGGTATGAGCTTGGACGAACTGACGGATGACGTCCGCGACCGTTACGGCGACCTCGGCGACGAGCTGGGGGTCGACCTGGACCGGGAGACGCGCAACGAACTGGCGATGCTCTCGGTCGCGCTCGAACCCGAGGAGACGGACGAACTGGTCCGCCGGGCCGTTCATATGCTCTTCCAGACGGCCGTCGAGACCGGCAACCTGGATTTCCACCTCCGGAGCGGGTACGACGCCACCTACGACGAGTACTTGTCGGGCATGACCTTCGAGGAGATGACCGGCGGGGAGTTCCCCCAGCCCCAGCAAAACGACGACCGGCGCTACCAGTTCTGACCGGTTCCCCGTCCGACGACCCGGTGCGGCACGGTACCGGCGGTCTTTTTGCCGTTGCCTCCCAACCCCAGGTGTGCTCTCGGTCGAGCTCCACGCCCACTCGTCGCTGTCCTACGACGGCCGCGACCCGGTCGAACGCCTCCTCGAGCAGGCCGCGGCCGTGGGGCTGGACGGCCTGGCGGTCACGGACCACGACGAGATCGACGCCAGCCTCGAGGCCGCCGACCTGGCCCCCGAGTACGGGCTCGTGGGCATCCCCGGCATGGAGGTCACAAGCGCGGCCGGGCACGTCCTCGCGCTGGGCATCGCGGAGCTCGTCCCGGCCGGACTCTCATTCCGGGAGACCATCGACGCCATCCACGCACAGGGGGGCATCGCGGTCGTCCCCCACCCGTTCCAGAAGTCCAGGAGCGGCGTCCTCGCGAAGATCTCCGAGGAGGAACTCACGGTGGCCGACGCCATCGAGGTGTTCAACTCGCGGCTGCTCACCGGCCGGGCCAACCGCCGCGCCGAGCGGTTCGCACTCCGGCACAACCTCCCCGTGACCGCCGGCAGCGACGCCCACATCTCCGAGATGATCGGCCGCGGCGTCACGCACGTCGACACCGAGGAACGCTCCGTCGAGGCTATCCTCGCGGCCATCCGCGAGGGCCACACTTCGGTCGAGGGGCGGCGCACCCCCTGGCACATCAGCTTCCGCCAGGCCGCCGGGGGCGTGAAACGTCGCGTCGCCACCCGCGTCCGGCGCATGCTCGGCGGCAGCGCCGACTGATACTGCCGGCTATACCTGCGCGACGATATTCGATCTCACGGGGGGTCGAAATCCCCCACGGGCGTATAGCCGGCAGCACGACGCGACATCCTCACCCGCCGGCGACGAGTCGGAGGATCCGCACCCGCTCGACGGAGTCCTCGATTGCCGCGTCCTCGGGAACGGGTCGGCCGTCGACGAGGATGGAGACCTCGTGGTGGCTCACCCCGAAGGGCGCGAGCAAGTCCCCGTAGGTGGTCTCGGCGTCG
>PXSU01000001.1 GCA_003022745.1 Halobacteriales archaeon SW_9_67_25 | reverse complement strand
CGACGAGCCCGTCGATGACGCCGCCGATGGTCACCCCGTGTCCCACCAGCAGGACGGTGCCGGCTTCGTCGGCCGTGATGGTGCGACCACTGTGACCCACAGCTACTGGGACACGACCACGACTGGACGGTCGGACGGTGTCGGTTCGAGTAGCGGCACTATCGATGTCACCGGACTCACGACCAGCGAGATGAAAGGCAGCACCGCCCAGAGCAACATGGGCGCGCTCGACTTCACGAACACGTGGGCCGTCCTCGATACGAGCTCCGCGATTTCGTATCCGTACCTGCAGGCCAACACCCAGCAGCCCGAACCCGGACGCGAATCGATCGGCGGCGGTGGCGACGACGGTGACACCGGTGGCAGTGACGCCGGTGCCGGTAGCGCCACCGAAGAGCAGGTCGAGACGACAGTCGAGGCCTCGACCCAGGAGACCGAGGGCGGTGAAACTGCGACCGCGACTATCCCAGACCCGCAGGAGGGCGAAACGGTCACCGTCGACACGGACACCTCCTCGGACGACGGCGCGGTAACGCTGGACAGCGTCGACATCGAGTTCGGGGAGGACACCGACAGCGCGAGCGTCTCGGTGTCGACCAGGAGCGCGGACAACCCGCCGGCGGGTGCGCCCGACCCGGACTCCGGACAGACAGGCGACCCGGTCGGTTACATCGAGACCACCACGGACGCCAGCACCGACGCAATCGACCAGAGCACCTTCAACTTCGAAGTGGCCGACCAGCGCCTCGAACAGACCGACACCTCCCCCGAGGACGTCGTCCTCTACAGGGTCGTGGACGGCGAGCCCACGCCCCTCGAGACGGACCACCTGGGCGGGAACAGCTTCCGGGCGTTCACGCCCGGGTACTCGGTGTTCGTCATCGGGACGACCGGGGCGAACATCTCGGTCGTCTCCGGCGCACTCGACGCGACGACGGTCGACCCCGGCGAGGCGGTCACCGCGACCGTCGAGGTCCGCAACGACGGCGGGTCGGCCGGCGAGGTCGACCTCACGCTGGCCGCCGACGGCGACGCCCTGGCGAGCCAGACGGTGACCGTCCCACCGGAGGCACAGACCCAGGTCGAACTCTCCGGGAGCATCGACCAGGCCGGAACCTACGACATCACCGTCGGTGGGACCTCGGTCGGCACGCTCGACGTGACCGAGGAGGGCGATGGCTCAGCCACGCCGGCCGGGACGGCGACACCCGACCCCGGCGAGGAATCCGGCCAGAGCACGCCAGCCGCGGACGGCACCCCGACACCGACCGAGGCACCGGGTGTCTTCGGGCCGGGCTTCGGAAGCGTCGTGGCCATCCTCGCGCTGCTTGGCGCGTCGCTGCTGGCACTCCGGCGGCGCCGGTAACGCCGAGACACTCGCTGTGCGGACGCTACGCCTCTCTCGCGGGCCTTCCACCGTGTCTGGACGGCGCCCACGACACCGATAAAGAGGCGCGAGTGGCGACCGTACCTGTTATGACTCCGATCAGTCCTCCCGGCCGGTCACCTTCCGGATGCACGACGACCCGAAGGGGCCGTGTTCGCCGGCCTCGAACCGGACGAAATGCCCCGTCGAGAGGTCCGCACCGCACCGCCGGCAGGTAAACTCGCCCTCGCGGCGGACCACGTCGTGCTGGAAGCGGACGTAGGCCCCGCCCGTCGGCCGGACGACCCCCGCCTCGCGCTTGATGACCCCGCGGAGTTCGGCGGTATCGAGAATCTCCCGGGTGAGGTGGGGGTCTGTCGTGACCGTCTCGACGCGGTCGATGGCCTCCGCGAGGGTCAGTTCGCCGTCCTCGAGGTGTTCCAGCAGCGCCACACCGAGTTCGACGCGGTCCTCGGGGGTCGGGGCGTCCTCGTCCGTCCCGGCGTCGGCGGCCCCGTTCCCGTCGGATCCCGTGTTTCCGGTCCCGTCCACGGTCACACGTCGTGGCGGGACCACAAAGCGTTTGCCGGACGCCCGGTCAGTAGCGGTAGATGGAGCGTGCGACCTACCGACAGTTGCTCGGGATGGCCTGTCTGGGCGCCGTCGCGGTCGGGGCGGCAGTCCTGTTCTCGCCGGCGACGGTCGTCGAGGAACTCGAGCACCTCGCCGTGGCCCATCCCCTGCAGTTCGCGGCCGTGCTCGCGGCCGTCTACCTGGTCCGACCCTTCCTGCTGTGGCCGGTCAGTTCGGTCGCGCTCGTGCTGGGGTATCTCTACGGGCCGGTCGTGGCGCTCCCTCTGGCGCTCGCTGGCGCGGCGCTTTCCGGCCTGCCGCCGTTCCTGCTGGCCCGGTACGTCGGCGAGGACGGCCTGCTCGGGTACGTCGGCGCCTCCGGCCGGCACCTGGTCGAGGCCGTCGGCGAGACCAGAGGGGTCCTCGCGGCCCGCCTCTCGCCGGTGCCGGGCGACCCAATCTCCTACGGGGCGGGCCTCTCGGACGTCTCGGTCGGGGCGTTCCTGGCCGGGACCGTCCTCGGGGAGGTTCCCTGGGCGCTCGTGACGATCTTCGCGGGCGACTCCATGCGCCAGCTCTCGGTGACCGGCTTCTCGGTCAGCCCCGCCGCAATCGTCGCCATGGCCGGGCTCGCCATCATCGTCCTCTCGGGGCCGCTGTACAGCCGCTACCGCGCCGGGAGCCCCGGAGCCACCGGTCGGCGCTGACGGTCCGGAACCGTCTCCCGGGCCGTCGACCGGCGCTTACGCCAGTTCGTCGAGCAGCAGTTCTGTCACCCGCTCGGGTTCGTCGGCCTGCACCCAGTGACTCGCAGCGGGAAGCCGCTCGACGCGCAACTCGGGCACCCACGCGTCTAGCCCGTCGAGCAGGTCCGTCGAGAGCGCGCGGTCGCGCTCGCCCCAGATCACCAGCGTCGGCACGCGGACGCTCTCGTCGCGCGTCTCCGTTCCCGGCAACAGCGACCGGAGTCCGCGCCCGAGGGTGTCCCGAGCGGCGGCACGGTAATAGTTGAGCGGGGCCGACAGCGATTCCGAGCGGGCCATCGCCGCCCGGTAGCGCCGAACGTCGGCCTCAGTGAACGCGTCCGGGGTCGCGGTGTCTGCGAGCATAGAGGCGACGAGGCGGTACTCGCCGGCCTCAAGGAGCCGCTCGGGCAGCCACGGCACCTGGACGGCGAGGACGTACCACGACCGCGCGAGCTGTTCCGGCGAGCGGCGGAGTGCCCGCCGGTAGACCGCCGGATGGGGGGCGTTCAGGACGACCAGCTGGCTCACCATCTCGGGGTCGCGGATGGCCGACTCCCAGGCCACCAGGCCACCCCAGTCGTGGCCGACGACGGCGGCCCGCGCGTACCCGAGGTGTTCGACCAGCCCGCGGACGTCCCCGACCAGCTCGGCAGGGCGGTAGCTGTCGACGCCCTCGGGGGCCGACGAGCGGTTGTACCCGCGCAGATCCGGCGCGACGACCCGGAATCCGGCGTCGGCCAGCGGGTCGAGATGGTGGCGCCAGGCGTACCAGAACTCCGGGAAGCCGTGCAGGAGGACGACCAGCGGCGCGTCACCGGTGGGATGGTCGACCGCCGCGGGGTCGGGCTCGACGCTCACATAGTGGATGGCGACGCCGTTGACGTGTGCAGTGTCGTGGCGCCACCGGTCGGAATCGTCGGGGTGGCCCGGCGGGTCGATGGCGGCGTCGGGTCGGTCGCTGCCCACATCAGCACCCCCGGGGATCGGTCACTGTGGTCATACCACACGTAGGGGGAGTTCGGTCAAAAGGGTCGCGGCCGCGCTACCCGGAACGCTTTTGCGTCCAGTCCCGCCTATCTAGAAAGGAATGAACGGCTCGGAGTCCGCGGCAGTGCTGGTCGTCGATGACGAACCGGACGTCGCCGATGCCTACGCGGCACAACTGCAGGCCGAGTACGACGTGTCCACGGCCTACGGCGGGCAGGCGGTGATCGACAGCATCAACGACGCCATCGGCGTGGTGTTGCTCGACCGGCGGATGCCCGGCGTCTCCGGCGACGACGTCCTCGAGTACATCCGCGAGGAGGAACTGGACTGTCGCGTCGCGATGGTGACCGCCGTCGACCCGGACTTCGACATCATCGGGATGCCCTTCGACGACTACATTATCAAGCCCGTCTCTCGGGACGACCTCTTCGAGACCATCGATCGCCTGCTCAACATTTCAGAGTACCACTCGACCCTCCAGGAGTTCTACGCGCTCTCGGCCAAACACGCCACGTTGCGGTCGAACAAACCGGACTCAGAACTCGCAGACAGCGACGAGTTCGACGGGCTCACCGAACGGATGAACGAGCTCCGCTCGGAACTCGACGAGCAAGTCGCCGGGTTCGACGACACCGACTTCGAGACGGCGTTTCGCGACCTCGGGACCGTCGAGGACTGATACGGATTACTGTAGCCATTTTCCAGGCCGGCCACAGCAGCACTGCGGTCGATCCGGTAACGACCGACAGCAGTCCGTACGAGCGGGTCCCTGCACTCCTTGCCCCGCGCCCCGGGCCCGGTATCGAAAGCACTAATTCCGATTCTCCCGTACAGTATTTCGATGAGTCAGCAACTGCCGGACGTACAGGCGTCCAGTCCGGACGTGGCCGTCGGCCTCAATCGGGTGGGTGTGACCGGCGTCGAGAAACTGGTCAAGGTCGACCGGGCCAGCCAGCGACCCGTCGTGTTGATGGCGGAATTCGAGGTGTACGTCGACCTCCCCTCCTGGCGGAAGGGCGCGGACATGAGCCGGAACATGGAGGTCATCGACGAGACGCTGGAGGCCGCAGTCAGCGGGGCGACCGACCGCGTCCAGGATGTCTGTGGCGACGCCGCCGAGCGCCTGCTGGAGAAACACGACTACACGACCAGAGCCGAGGTCCGGATGGAAGCCGAGTACGTCATCCGGGAGGAGACCCCCGCCTCCGGAATGCGGACCCAGAGCACGGCCGACATCATCGCCTCGGCGACGGCGACCGAGGAGGGGACCCGCGAGGAGATCGGCGCCCGCGTCACCGGGATGACCGTCTGTCCCTGCTCGCAGGGGATGTCCGCCTCCCGGGCCCGCGAGGCTCTCCAGGGACTCGACGTCGAAAGCGAGGTCATCGACGAGTTCCTCGCGGCGGTCCCGCAGGCCGGTCACTCACAGCGCGGCCACGCCATCCTCACAATCGAGAGCCCCGGCCCGCCCGAGGTCGACCTCCGGGAACTCATCGACGTCGCACGGGACGCCATGAGCGCCCGCATCTACAACCTCGCAAAGCGCCCCGACGAGGACCACATGACCTTCGAGGCCCACGCCGACGCGAAGTTCGTCGAGGACTGTGTGCGCGCCATGGCCGAGGGCGTCGTCGACGCCTTCCCCCACCTCCCCGAGGAGGCCGTCGTCACGATGAAACAGTCCAACGACGAGTCCATCCACCAGCACAACGCCCACGCCGAACGCGTCGCCCAGTTCGGCGACCTCCAGCGGGAAGTCAACGGCGACTCGTAGGCGCCGCGTTCTGATTCGTTCTCGCAGGCCGGCACTCGCGGGAACCCCGGCAGACCCGGGCGGGACGAAACCGGTAGTTATAAATTCGAGACGGTGCATTTCACCTGGAAATGCTGTGTCAGGCCTGCAACGCGGACGTCGGCGACACACGGACGCTAGCGATGACGAGACGGGACGGTGGTATCGAGTACCTGGAGATGACGCTGTGTGAGACGTGTTTCGAGGGTCTGACCGCCGAGTCGTGGATCGAGCCTGCCGGTATCGCCGCCGAGTAGCGGGTGCAGTCTCGTACGACGTTTCGATCAAATACCGGGCCGATCGCTACCCGGAAACGAACTCGACACCAGTAATCTCGAACCGTGCGCCGCCGTCGTCGCTCCCGGTCACCTCGACGTCCCACCCGTGGGCCTCGACCACCTGCCTGACGATGTTCAACCCGAGCCGGTGCCGTCGGGGCTCGTCGATTAGCCGACCTCGAAACACCGTTCGCGTTCGTCAGGGTGACTGATATGTGACGCGCCGCGCCGGGCGTGGTCGGGGCGCTAGTCCGGAGAGACGGCCGCGATGGCGCGCTGGCCGAGTTCGACGACGTCCGCGGGCAGGTCCCCGTGCTGGCGGAGGTCAGCCGGGGTGAACCACGCCCAGTCGGCCGCCGGTTGCTCGCCGGGTTCCGGCGCGATTTTCCTGCTATCGGCGCGGCCGTAGTATATGAAGTCGACGTGCTGGTGACCCACTTCCCCCTCGCAGACGTTGATATCTTCGAGGAGGAACTCCTGGGGGCGCGGGATGGACTCGACGGTCGCGGAGGCGACGTCGCTCTCCGGGGCCACGAGTTCGACGTCGAGTCCGAGTTCCTCGCGGACCTCCCGGCGGGCGGGGACGTGGGGCAGTTCGTCGCGTTCGACGTGCCCGCCGGGCGGGAGCCACATGTCGAGTTTGTCGTGCTCGTGGAGCGCGGTCGCGCCGTCCGCGACGACGTAGACCGTAGCGACGAAGTGTCTGGTCGTCTCCATGGCCGCGCCAACGGGCGGGCGGGGTTTCAGTCACTCGATGATGATGAGCGTATCGCCCACGTCGACGCTGTCGCCCTCGCCGACGGCCACCTCGGCGACGGTTCCGCCCACTTCCGTGACGACATCGTTCTCCATCTTCATCGCCTCCAGGACGGCCACGGCGTCGCCTGCGTCGACCTCCTCGCCCTCCGCCACGAGCACTTCGAGGATGGTGCCCTGCATCTCGGCGGTGACCGCGGTCCCCTCGGCTGCGGCCGCGGCTGACGTCCCGGAGCCGTCCTCACTAGGACCCGCACGCTCGGGCCGGGGCTGGGTGCCCCCGCCGGAGTCCGCGCCGACCCCCGCCGCCTCGACGTCGATGGCCGGCGCGCCGTGTTCCTCCAGCTCCACGGCGAAGCGCTTGCTGTCGACCTCGACAGTGAACTCCCGCCGGGTCGACGCCTCGGGACTGTCGCCCGATTCC